>DATLHN010000281.1:0-5363 GCA_035539875.1 Armatimonadaceae bacterium | reverse complement strand
CTCGACAAGGGCCGCAGCGCGTTCGACCAGATGCAGGAGGTCGCGGGCATGGCCGGGATGGGGAAGATCCTCATCGAGACGCAGGCCATGCCCGCGATGGACCGGGCAGCGTTCACGGCGTTTCGGGAAAAGTACGACACGCCGGAGAAGGTGTTCGCGGTCCTTGAGTCGGCGTCCGAAGAGTTCGCGCAGGCGATCGAGGCGCTGCCCGAGGAGAAGCTGGGGGTCGTCGTGACCTTGCCCTTCGCCGGCGGCATGGACCGGACGCTCGGCGAGTTCGTGATGCTCGTCTACTGGAACACGGTCTACCACGAGGGCCAGATCAACTACATCCAGACCCTCGCCGCGGAGTAGTTACGCCCACCGCCTACAATTCCCCCCCCCCTTCGCCCGCGCGGGAGGTCGGTCGGCGGTCGCTGCCCGGTGCCCTGACCACCTGCCGGTACAGTTCCATCATCTGGCGGGCCATGCCCTCCGGGGTCGGGCGGAGCGGGCTGGCGAGGGCGGCGGCGGCGAAGGCGCGGCGCAGGGCGTCGTCCTCCAGAACCCGGTCGATCGCCGCCGCGAACGCCGCTACGTCGCCCGGAGGGACGAGCAGCGCGTCCAGGTCCGGGCGGACGAACTCGGGCGCGCCGCCGCCGTTCACGACGACACAGGGCAGACCGTGGCTCTGCGCCTCGGACAGCACCACCCCCTGCGTCTCGGTCGCCGACGGGAAGACGAAGGCGGTCGCCGCCGCGTACACCGGGGCGAGATGCGAGCGCTTCAGGAAGCCCGCGAAGCGGATGTAGGCCTCCATCCCCGCGCGCCGAACGTGGTCCCGCGCCGCACCCATCCCCGGGCCGCTCCCGACGATCAGCAGGATCGGGTGCGTCGCCGGGTCGGTGCCCGCGCGACCCACCGAAACCCTCGCGAACGCGTCTATCAGGAGGTCGATGCTCTTCTCCCGCGCTACCCGGCCCACGTACAGCAGGACCGGCGCGCGCGGGGGCAGGGAAAAGCTCTTCCGCGTCTGCTCCACCGCCGCGGGCATGACCGCCGGGGCCGCCGGGACGCCGGTCGGGACGACGTGCAGCAGGGCCGGAGCGACCCCGATCTCCTCAAGGACCCGCCCCGCCGCGCGGGAGGGAACCACGACGGCGTCGCAGGCGGCGTAGTAGCGGCGCAGGTGGCGAGAGACGATCGAACGGACCAGGCGCGCGGGTGCAAACGGCGCGTAGTGTGTGTACTGCTGGTAAAGCGTGTGGAACGTGGAGACGAGCGCCGCGTCGGAGCGGCGCGCGCAGACCAGGCCGTGCAGGCCCATGCCGAACGGCTGCTGCGTGTGGACCACCGAGAAGCCGCCCCCGCGGTACGCCCCCGGGAGGGGCCCGACGGGCGGGAAGGCGAACGGGTTCTGCGGATTCAGCGGGGTCCGCCACGAGGGCAGGCGGCGCACCGCGATCCCGTCTCCGGCGGACGAACCGCCCTCGTCGTCCTCGAAGCCGGGGTAGCGCGGCGCGACGACCACCGGCTCGTGCCCGGCCCGGACCAGCTCCGCTGCCAGAGTCTTGACCGAGGTCGAGACCCCGTTGATGACCGGATCGTAGCTTTCGGTGAACAGCGCGACGCGCATGCCTGATTATACCCGCAGCCTAGGGGTCCCGGAGGAGCAGGAGCGCGTCGCCCTCCCGGAGCCAGGGAGCCAGCGCACCGGCCGCCGCCTCCCAGGCGATCGCGGCCCCGGCGACGTACCCACTGACGCGCCACGGGGCGAGCGACTGGACGAGGCGCAGGACGCGCCCGTCGCGGTCGCAGAAGGCGACGTCGAGAGGGCCGGGCAGCAGGGCCGTGTGCACCTGACGGCACCCCGGCAGCCCGAGCGCGAACCCGGAAGCGATCTCGCCGCGCCCGATCAGCCCGCGCAGCTGCGCCGCCCACCCGGCCGCGACCTCGGCGCGGGCGGCGAGCACCCGGCCCGTCCCCGCGTGAACCAGCACTCCGGCGCTCCCGCCGCGGTGGTCGCCGCTCGGCAAGGGCAGCGTCGCTACCCTTCCGCCGCGTCCTCGGAGGGAGCGATGGGAGCGCTGCCGTTCCGGGCCGCGAGGACGGCGGCGGTCTTCTCCGCCCGGCGGCGGCGCGCGTGCTGCTGCCGCTCCAGGAACGCGAGCACGTCCGAAAGGCGGAAGCGCCGCTGCTGGCCGACGGTGCGGTAGTGCGGCAGGACGTTCCGGTTGGTGTAGCGGCGGACCGTGGTCGGGCAGACGCCGAGCACCCGCGCCGTGTCTTCCAGGGTGAGCGTCGGGTCCAGGAGCCGCTCGATGAGCTGCGCCCGGCTCTCCTTGAAGTTGCGCGTGTAGTACTTCTGCGCTACCTCCTCCTGCTCCTCGGTTTTCATTCCCACGAGAAGCTGGATGTGCCGGGGCAGGGTCTGCCAGAGTTCCAGGATGTCCGCGTCGGAGAGGAGCGGGTCGCGCTCGTCGCCCACCTTGCCGCGGACCGCGCCGCGCGGTCGCGTCGGCGCGTCCGCCACCTGCGTCGGCTCGTGCGCCTCGATGATCGGGGGGATGTACTCGGGCGCGGCGGGTTCGGCGGCGGTCGCCGCGGCGGCCTCCAGCACGGCACGCCTCAGCGACTCCACGTTCGAGGGCTTAACCTCGCGAACCGGTTCCGCGATCGTGGCCTCGTCGGCCGGTACCGCGACCGTGACGCCGCCCCGGAGCACGTACCGCACGCCCGGCTCCGCCGAGCCCGGCATCGGCGTCAACGCGGGACGACGGGGCCGCTGGACGTCCGGCTGCTCGCCCGCGCCGTCCCCCGCCGTCGGATGCGCCGCCGCGGGGACCTCGTCCTTGGCGGACCCCGTCGCGAGCGTCGCCGTTTCTCCGTCGCGCGTCTTCTCCTGCTGATTGTCCAGGTACCGGTAGAATTCGTCCAGTCCAGGCACGTTTAAACCCCTCTCTGTCCCGACGCTATCCGCCGACGCCCGTGCGGCGCGGGCAGCAGAACATCGCGTCCCCGAAACTGAGGAAGCGATACCCCTCCGCCAGCGCCGCGGCGTAGGCCGCGCGCATCCGCTCCCGCCCGAGGAGGGCGGCCACGAGCAAGAGCAGCGTCGAGTGTGGCTGATGAAAATTGGTGACCAGGCCGTCCACGGCCCGGAACTCGTACCCCGGCAGGATGTAGAGCCGCGTCTCCCCCGCCGCCGCGCGCACGCGGCAGCCCGCCGGAGCCTCCCGCGCCGCGCTTTCCAGCGCGCGCAGCGACGTCGTCCCCACTGCGATCACGCGCCCCCGGCAGTCGTTGACCGCGTCCGCCGTCTCCGGGGGCACCTCGAACGTCTCGGCATGCATCTCGTGCCGCGTCACGTCCTCGTCCCGGACGGGGCGGAACGTCCCCAGCCCGACGTCGAGGCGCACGGTCGCGAGACCGACGCCCCTGTCCCCCAGCCGCCTGAGGAGGTCCGGCGTAAAGTGAAGGCCCGCGGTCGGCGCGGCGGCGGAGCCGGGCGTCCGAGCGTACACGGTCTGGTAACGGCTCCGGTCGGAAAGGGGCCGCGTGATGTACGGCGGCAGCGGCACCCGCCCGCGCGCCTCCAGTAGTTCCGCGACGTCGCCCCCCGAATCCGAAAGCGGGAACAGGCGCAGGATGCGCCCGCCCGATTCCGGCGCGCGGGCGACCACCTCGCCGCCGAGGCAGGACTCGTCGAATACGAGGCGCTCCGCCTCGCGGACCTTCCGGCCCGGCCGCACCAGCGCCTCGTAGTGGTCGGGCCCATGCTCGATGGCGGGCCTCAGGACCAGCGCCTCGACCGCGCCGGCGAAGCCCTCGCGGCGGCCGACGAGTCGCGCCGCGGAGACCCGGGTCTCGTTGACCACCAGGAGGTCGTCCGGTTCCAGCAGGTCGGGGAGGTCGCGGAAGACACGGTGCGAGATCGCCGCCCCCTCTTCCCGCGGGACGACGAGCAGCCGTGCGCTGTCGCGCGGAGTCACAGGCTCCTGCGCGATGCGCTCGTCCGGAAGTTCGTAATCGTAATCGGCGAGAAGCATGGCGACGGATAGCGCAGCAGGGGCGGGGATGGCCGCGGGGATGCCTCGGTCCCGCCGACCTCCCCGCAGCCATCCGACGAATCCCCTACGGCAGCAGTTCCTCCGGCCGGAACCAGAGGCCGATCTCCTCCTGGGCCGTCTCCGGGGCGTCCGACCCGTGAATCAGATTGCTCATCACGTCACAGGTGTAGTCGCCGCGGATGGTGCCGGGAGTCGCCTCCAGGGGCTTGGTCGCGCCGATCATCTGTCGGCCGATCTTGATGGCGTCCTGGCCCTCCCAGACCATGGCGACGACGGGCCCGGAGGTGACGAACTCGACAAGGCTGCCGAAGAACGGCCTCTCGCGGTGGACGGCGTAGTGCTTTTCGGCGACGTCGCGGGTGGGGACCAGCGTCTTGAGCCCGACGAGTTTCAGGCCGCGATTTTCGAAGCGGCGGATGATCTCGCCCGTGAGGCGGCGCTGAACGCCGTCGGGCTTGATCATGATGTAGGTTCGTTCCATAGTGTGGCGGTGAAGGTTTCCGTGTGCGGGATAAATTAGTCGGCGCGGGGCGGCGATGCCGGCCCCTGCGCCTCTGGCATTGTACCACCGGAATCCGCCCGGACAAGGTACGCGCAGAGCGCGGCGAGATCCTGGGCGCGGTCGCCGAGCGCCGCCGGGACGACGCGCAGACCGCGGCACAGGCGGGGCCAGGCGCGCGCGCGGAGCGCGTTCTCCAGGGGCGGAAGCAGCAGGTCGCCCGCGTGGACGGCGAGCGTCCCGAGGACTACGCACTCGGGGTTGAGCAGCATGGCGAGCGTGGCGATTCCCCGGCCCAGCATCTCCCCCGCCTGCGCCGCCGCGAACGAAGCCGCCGGGTCGCCCGCCCGCGCGGCGGCGATCACCGAGGGGCCGGTCGGATCGCCCGCGAACCCCCGCTCCACCGCCACGCGCACCACGCTCGGGCCGGAGGCGTACGCCTCCAGACACCCCGAAAGCCCGCAGTTGCAAAGACGTCCTCCCTCGGGGACCACGGCGATGTGACCGACCTCGCCGCCCGCCCCGGCCGCGCCCCGATGCAGCCGCCCGTCCAGGATCAGGCCCGCGCCGACGCCCGTCCCGACTGTCAGGAAGGCCATCGTGCGGGACCCCCGCCCCGCCCCGTATCGCCACTCGGCGAGCGCCGTCGCGTCCGCGTCGTTCTCCAGGCAGGTGGGAAGCCCGCCGAGCGCGCCGGAGACGAGGCTCGCGAGGGGGACGCCCGATTCCGGCCACCCCGGGAGGTTCGGGGCGGGGTAGACGACGCCGTGCGCCCCGTCCGCGGGCGCGCCCGCCGAGATGCCGACCCCAATGAC
>DATLHN010000280.1:0-7792 GCA_035539875.1 Armatimonadaceae bacterium | reverse complement strand
ACCCGACCCTCGCCCGAAGAAGCCGACGCCGGCGCTGACGCCGGAGCAGGCGCGCCTCTACCGCGAGGCCGTCACCCGAACCGCCGGGATGGCGCAGGACCCGGGCGCGCGGGACATCGCCCGCCGTCACGGTTTCGACGTCCTCAACCTGACCTGGGAGGACACCGGGCGCTACAAGAACTCGGCGGTCGGCCCCAACATCTCCGACATGACCATCCAGGTAACGGCGCGCGACGGGCGCGAGAACCTGTCCGTCGCGTGCATGCCGGTCATCCGCTACCCGAACTTCTCCGACAAAAGCTGCGACCTGGACCCGCGCGACTTCACCCTGCTGGTCGGCAACGAGAAGGGGCGGGCGCTGCGCCGCCTCTCGCTCTACGAGTTCCTGGAGAACCCCACCGCGCACCTGAGCAACCCGGACTCCTGGGCCGCCAATCCTAGGATAATCGGGTTCGGGGACGGGCCGAAGTCGCTGCTCGCGCCGGAGCGAGATTCCAAAGTGCTGGTCTCGGCGCAGGCGTGCTTCCTGCCGGTGCCGAAGAAGGGGACCGCGACGTTCAACCCGGTCCTGTTCAACTACCAGTCGTACGCGAAAAACCCGGCGGTGCTGACCATTCTGGCGACGCGCGAGGGGACCAGCGTCACCGTGATCGACAACCAGCGCGACGCGTTCGAGACCGGCGCGGTCTGGGGGCAGCGGCTGTTCCACAACGCGAAGGGGCAGCGCGCGAGCCTGACCGGCGAGCGCGCCTCCGACTTCGCCGCCCGGGGCGGCGACGCCACCAACCCGCTGCCGAACCCTGGCGGCGTCGCGCGCAAGCCTCCGGCGAGCCTGAGCATGGTGCTGCTCATCCAGGTGCCGCTCAAGCAGAAGGAGCAGCGGCGCAAGTTCGAGATGGACTACGCGGCCGCCGGGGCCGCCCCCGCCGCGCCGATGGCCGCCGAGTCGGCGAAGGAAAGTCGGCGCGCCAGCAACGTCGAGAACGCGGTCATCGGCCACGGCGACCTGGAGGGGCCGTTCACCGAGATCGACGACCTGCCGATCGAGCGCGACCCGCGCTTCCCGGTGCGCGTCACCGTGCAGTTCTACAAGGCGACCGACAACGGCGTGGTGAGCGAGGCGGACCTGCGGGCGATCAAGGGACAGATCGACCGGGTCTACGCCCAGAGCGACTACGTCGGCAGCCTGGTCACCGGGGGCGAGACGGGGCGGGCGACCGAGTACGCGGGCGCGAAGGTGCAGCCGCCGGACTGGTGGGAGCGGTTCTGGGATCGGTACGAGCGCGACACCGGCGTCGGGCGCGACGAAGCGGTGCGCCGCCTGCGCGCATTGCTGGGCGAATCCTACCGCCGGGTGCCCGTGAGCGACCTGTATCTGCGAAATGTGCTTCGGGAGCGGTCTTAGCCCCTGCCTTTTGCGGTTTTTCGGGCGGGATGTTTGGCTGCTATTTCCGGTGTGGGTACCTAAAATGCGGAAATGTACGGTACTGGCGTACGCCTGCCAGTGCCGGAGGAGGGTTACATTCGCATTATGAGTACTCGAAACGGGAAATACGCCGCCCTGGGGGTCGTCGCGCTGGCGACGCTCGCCCCCGCGGGCGCGCGCGCACAGGATATCAACGTGACGGTGGACGGCGACGTCATTCAGTTCGTCGGTCAGAAGCCGATCCAGCGCTTCGGCACCGTGCTCGTGCCGCTCCGGGGGGTCTTCGAGCGGCTGGGGGCTAACGTCGCCTACGACGGCGCGACCCGCACGATCCTGGCGGTGAAGGGGGCGACGTCGGTCTCCCTGAAGCTCGGGTCGTCGCAGGCGCAGGTCAACGGCGAGACGCGCACCCTGTCGCTGCCCGCCCAGTCGATCGGCGGCTCGACGCTCGTCCCGCTGCGCTTCGTCTCCGAGGCGCTCGGGGCGGACGTCGCCTGGCGCGGCGCGAGCCGCACGGTCGTCATATCCACCTCGGGAGTCGCGGACGTCGGGACCGGGGGCGAGGGAACGCCGCAGCCCCCGCCGCCCACGAAACTCGCCGACCGCACCGGTCCGACGCTCGGCAGCCTCTCGCCCGCCAGCGGCGCGGCGCTCCCGCCCGGCAAGCCGCTGATCTACGGCACGCTCTCGGACGCCGGCTCGGGCGTCGACGCCGCCGGGACGCGGCTGCTTCTGAACGGCCGCGACGTCAGCGCGCAGGCGACGATCACGGACGCCTTCTTCTCCTACCGCCCGACCGAGGACCTGCCGCTGGGGCGGAACACGGTGACGGTGCTGGCGCGCGACGCCGCCGGGAACGACACGCGGCGTGAGTGGGCGTTCACCGTGTCCGCCGCCGAGGCGCTGATCCAGGAGCTGACCTATTCCCCGCAGGGGCAGACCCTGGAGCCGGGCGACGTGATCAACGTCCGCCTGCGCGGCAAGCCGGGCGGGCGAGCCCGCTTCAGCATCGGCGGCGTCGTGGTGGACCGCCCCCTGCGCGAGGGAGAGCCGGGCGTCTACACGGGCAACTACACGGTCCGCAAGGGCGACTCGCTGGCGAAGGCCCCGATCACGGCGTCGCTGACGCTCGCCGGGCGCACGACGACCCAGACGGCGGACCAGGCGCTGAACATCGCGGCGGGCGCGCCGGACAGGCCGACGATCACCAGCCCGCAGGCGGGCGCGGCGGTCGGCGAGTCGCTCGTGCTGCGCGGCAAGGCCGCCCCGAACGCGACCGTTCGCTACCGCGTGGATTACCGCGGCGTGCTGCTGATCGTCCCGGCGGGCGGAACGGTGGCCGAGGGCGAGGTGAAGGCGAACGCCAGCGGCGACTGGGTGACGCCGGAGATACGGATCGGCTCCGCGCCCTCGGGCGTCCGCAACGTCACCTACACCGCGACGGTGGCCGTCGTCGGCGCGGCGGGCGAGCAGTCCGAAACCGCCTCGGTCGAGTTCAAGAAGTAGGGGCCACTTCGGACGGGGCGCGGCGGTCGGCGACCGCCGCGCCCCGTCGCTCGTCCGCGCGCCGCGGAGGCAGGGGCGCGCCGCGGCGACGACGTATAATAGGGCCATGAGCAGCAGCAGTGGTACCGTAAGCGAAGAGTACGAAATCCGGGTCGGCATGGAGTGCCACGCCGAGCTTCTTACCGAGTCCAAAATGTTTTGCGGGTGCAGGAACGAGTTCGGCGGCGAGCCGAACACCCGCACCTGTCCGGTCTGCCTCGGCCTGCCGGGCACCCTGCCCGTCTTCAACAAGCAGGCCGTCGAGCACGTCATCCGCGTCGCCCTCGCGCTCAACTGCGACATCTCGATGCGGACGATCTTCCACCGGAAGAACTACTTCTACCCCGACCTCCCCAAGGGCTACCAGATCAGCCAGTACGGCGACACGCCGATCGGCGTCAACGGCTACCTGGAGATCGAGCACCCCGACGGCTCCCTCAAGAAGGTCCGGATCACCCGCGTCCACCTCGAAGAGGACACCGGCAAGTCGATCCACATCGACGGCGCGAACTACTCGGTCATGGACTACAACCGCTCCGGGCTGCCGCTGATGGAGATCGTCACCGACTTCCCGCCGGACATCGAGAGCGGCGAGGAGGCGCGCCTCTACTCGGAGACTCTGCGCGCGGTCCTGCTCTACCTGGGCGTCTCGGACGGGCGCATGGAGCAGGGTAGCCTGCGCGCCGAGCCCAACACCAGCGTCCACCCGAAGGACTCGGAGACGTTCGGCGTCAAGACCGAGCTGAAGAACCTGAACTCCTTCCGCGCCGTCGAGCAGGGCGTCGAGTACGAGGCGCGCCGGCAGTGGAACCTCATCAAGAGCGGCGGCAAGGTGGTGCAGGGGACGTACGGCTGGAACGCGGAGAAGGGCGAGTCGTTCCTGCAGCGGCCCAAGGAGGTCGAGCAGGAGTACCGCTACTTCCCCGAGCCGGACCTGATCCCGATCGAGTTCACCCAGGAGTACGTCGAGTCACTCCGCAAGACCCTCCCCGAGCTGCCGATCCCGAAGAAGCGGCGCTTCGTGGCGGAGTACGGCCTGCCGGCCGAGACCGCCGCGCAGCTCGTCTCCGAGCGCGCGCTCGCGGACTTCTACGAGGCCGCCGCGCGCGGCTCCAAGGACCCGAAGGGCGTCGCCAACTGGCTGCTCGGCGACTTCACGGGCCTCGCGAACGCGGCGAACCTGCCCGTGACCGGAACGCCGGTCACGGCGGAGAACCTGCGCGGCCTGGCGGACCTGATCGCCGACGGCGTGATCACCGGCAAGATCGCGAAGGAGCACCTGGTCGAGGAGATGTTCCGCACGGGCAAGGCCCCCGCGACCCTGGTCGAGGAGAAGGGCCTGAAGGTCTCGGGCGCGGACGAGGTGGCGGGCATCGTCGCGAAGGTCGTCGCGGACAACCCGGACGTGGTCGCGAAGGTGAAGGCGGGCAACGACAAGAGCGTCGGCTTCCTGGTCGGCCAGGTCATGAAGGCCACGCAGGGCAAGGCCAGCCCCGGCGACGTCAACCGCCTCCTCAAGGAAGCCCTGGAGAAGGCGTAAGGCCGCCGCTGCTACGTCTCGTCGCGGTCGATGAACTTGTCGAGCAGGGGCGGCTCGAATTCGGCGAGGCGGTCGAGGAGTCGGGCCGGGTCGGACGGCTCGTCCAGCAGGAGGGCGCGGTGCGCGGGGCGCAGGAACCGCTCGCGCACCGCGTGGTCCAGCAGTCCGAGCAGGCCGTCGTAGTATCCGGCCACGTTCAGGAGGCCGACCGGCTTGCGCAGGAACCCGAGCTGGTTCCAGGTCAGGATTTCGCACAGCTCCTCGAAGGTCCCGAGGCCGCCGGGAAGCGCCAGGAATGCGTCCGCGCGCTCGGCCATCATCGCCTTGCGCTCGTGCATGGAGTGGGTGACGTGCAGCTCCGTCAGGCTGGCGTGCGCGACCTCCCACTCCACCAGCGCCTGCGGGATAACGCCAACCACCGCGCCGTCCGCCGCCAGGGCGGCGTCCGCGACCGCGCCCATCAGCCCGACGTTCCCGGCCCCGTAGACGAGGGTCAGGCCGCGCCGGGCGATCTCGCGCCCGGTCGCCTCCGCGGCGGCGCGGTACTCCGGCCGCTCGCCGGAACTGGAGCCGCAGAAGACGCAGACGCTGCGCAGGGGAGCGGGGCTCAGCACCGGGAACCTCGTAATGCGGCGGACGTCGCAGGGAGTGCGGGGGGAGAAACGGGCGATCGCGGGGGAATGCTCAGTGCTTTACTTTCCGATACTATATATCAGAATCCTGTTGCCGCGGGGCATGGTCGCGGACGTTCATGCGGGGAGTGCCGTCGCCCGACGCTGCTGGACGCGCCTCGAAGTCCCGGTCCGGGGGCGTTAGATGGCTCAGAAGATGTCGCAGTTCGGTATTCCGACGATCGGGCAAAAGCTGCTGCGCCGGCGGCGGCGGCGGGCGACGCTGCTGGCCCGGTCGCGGACGCGCTCCACCGAGACGCGGGTCGCCGTCTTCACCGACACCTTTGACGAGGTGAACGGCGTCGCGCAGACCTACCACCGCCTCTGGGAGTACGCGGTCCGCACCGGCAAGCGCCTCGACATCTACTGCTTCAGCGACCGGGAGGAGGGGGAGGAGCGCCAGGGGCGCGCCTGCATCCACCGCCTGCGCCGGGTCGCCCCGCTCTCGTACTACGAGAACCTGTCGCTGGAGATGGCCCCGAACCTGCCGCTGCTCCAGGCGCTCTACGCCTCCCGCCCGCACGTCATCCACGTCGCCTCGCCGGACGTCCTCGGGTTCCACGGATCACTGCTGGCGCGGGTGCGCCGGGTGCCGCTCGTCGGGTTCTACCACACCTGCCTGCCGGAGTACGCCGCGCACTACGTGCGCAGTCCGCGCCTCGCCCGGTTCGTGACCCGGGTCTCCTGGGCCGGCGTGAAGGCGTTCTACAACCGGTGCGGCCTGGTGCTCGCCACCACCCCGGCGCTGGGGGCGAGGCTGAAGGCGTCCGGACTGCGCCCGCCGGTGCGGGTGTGCCCCGGCGGCGTGGACGTCGAAGCCTTCCACCCGCGCAACCGCCGCGCGGACGCGTCCCCGGGCCGCCCTCCGGTCATCCTTTACGTCGGGCGCATCTCCGTGGAGAAGAACCTGAAGTGGTACGCGGACGTGCTCCAGCGCCTGCGCGCGCAGGGCGTGGAGTTCACCGCCCGGTTCGTGGGCGACGGCCCGTACCGCCAGGAGCTTCAGGCGCTGCTGCCGTGGGCGGAGTTTACCGGCTACCTCCGCGGCGACGACCTCACCCACGCCTTCGCGAGCGCGGACGTCTTCGCCTTCCCGAGCCGAACCGACACCTTCGGGAACGTGGTCGTGGAGGCGATGGCGTCCGGTCTGCCCTGCGTGGTCGCCGACCCCTGCGGCCCGGGCGAGACCGTCCGGCCCGGCGTAAACGGGTTCGTCGCCCCCGGCGCGGAGGCGTTCGCCGAGCGACTCGCGCAGCTCGCGGGGCAGGAGGAGCTGCGGCGCGCGATGGGCCTGCGCTCGCGCGAAATGGCCGAGGGCTACGCCTGGGACGCCATCTTCGACGAGCTGTGGGCGCGCTACGAAGACCTGCACCACCGCCGACACAAACTGCGGCGTCGGCGGCGCTGGAACCTGCGCCGCCTCCGCCGCCCGCTCGGCAACGTCGCTCCGCTCCGCTGAAAGGCATCCGCTCGCGCGAGCGGATGCGCGCGCCCCCTCTCCTCCCAGATTTCTTTTCCGGCCCGCGGAAGGGATTCCCAGCCGCTTTACCTAACTGGGATAATTACCGGGCGTGGCGAAAGTCAGCGGGCGGCTTGCCGCCGAAAGACAACGGCTTTCGGAGTACGGTCCGTGGAGAAAAGGGAAGGCGGAACGCTGTGACGGAACGGGTGTTGATGAACTGCGGAGGTAGACCCATGCAGCGAAGGAGACTTCGGGAGTCGGCGCGCGCGGCCGCGGCGGCGGTTTTGGGCGCGTTCGCGCTCCTCCTATTGACGGCGGGCGGCGCGGCGCGCGCCGACACCATTGTTAACGTAGCCCGCGCGGTCCCCATCTGCGTGGACGGCTTCGCGAGCGAGCCGGGCGAGTACGACGGGGCGGCGAGCCTCGACTACGTCAGCGGCTCCCTGTATCGCGGCAAGAACGACCCGCGGCAGAACAGCCTGATCTATCCGGTGCTTGCCAAGGACGAGGACGAGACGCGCGGTCCCTGGGCCCTCTTCGTCCGGTTCGACTACCTGCGGCGGACGGCCCCGTTCCAGAACGGCGACCTCGTCGGGGAGATCCGCTTCCCCCTCACCACCGACCTCGGCCTGACGACCCGCAACGTCACGGTGACGGTGCGCGCCGACTCGACCGTGGAGGGGGGAGCCGTCGGCACCCTTACCTTCGACTCCATCGGCGGACCGGGGAGCGACATCGGCCTGTACGGCATGAAGGTGGCGCTGTACTTCGCGACGGGCCAGCTCTCCGGCACTACGCCCTACCTCCAGGTGGAGTTGAAGGCGCCGAAGCTGCTGATCCCGAAGAAGTTCGGGCAGCCCTTCCCGAACCCCGGCTACACGGACGGGTTCTACCAGCCCGGACCCGCGGCCTGGACGGCGGAGTTCGCGACGGACGACCTCGCGTCGACCGCGCTCGGCGAGCAGAGCAGCGCGGTGATCGAGATCCTGCCGAACCAGGGGGTCCGGGCGTCGAACGACTCCCTGGACATCCGGGCCGAGGTGGACGTCAAGCCGGGCAACGCCGACAACAGCGTCGGCTCCGGTGACAACGGCGTCCTCGTGGCGGCGATCGTATCGCAGCCGCAGCTCGGGGCGGCGGCGATCGAC
>DATLHN010000279.1:0-11575 GCA_035539875.1 Armatimonadaceae bacterium | reverse complement strand
CGAGAGTCGCGTTCTCCAGCTTGAGGGTGACGATCGGCTGGCGGAGCGAGACGGCGCGCTCGACCTCCCGCAGCACCTGGGGGGATTGGTTCGAGGCGGCGGTGAAGAGCAGCAGGAGCAGGCGCGACTGGCGCAGCGCGCCGATGATCGCGCTGCTCCACTCCATGCCGGGCGGGATGTCGCGCGGGGCGATCCAGCAGCCGACGCCCGCCGCCTCAAGGGCGGCGCACACGGCGTCGGCGGCGGCCTTGTCGCGGGAGGAGTGACTGATAAAGACGTCGGGCGTCACGGCGGGGTGTGTGCTTCCTTTTCCGGGCGGTTCCGGGCCGCCCCTCACTGATTATCGGGCCGCCGCCCCGTCTCCTCCCTGTCGGATTTACACCCGTCCCGCCGCCGTGCTACAATCGGTGCACACCGGTTTAACCGCGTCGGCGCGGTTCAAATCCAATCGAGGAGAGTGACGTGGCGGACAAGCTGCGATTCGGCATCATTGGGTGCGGGGCTATCGGCCCGACCCACGCGGGGGCGCTTCGGCAGATCGAGGAGCGGGGCGGCGACGCCGAACTGGTCGCCGTGGCCGATCCGGTGGCGGAGCGGGCGCAGAAGCTGGTGGACAAGTACGGCATCGGGCGCGTCTACGGCGACTACGCCGACCTCATCGCGGACCCCGAGATAGATGCGGTGTGCGTCTGCACTCCCTCCGGCATGCACGCCGACCACGCAGTCGCCGCCCTGCGCGCCGGGAAGCACGCGATCATCGAGAAGCCGATGGACATCTCGCTGGACGCGTGCGACCGGCTCATCGCGGCCGAGGAAGAGACGGGTAAGAAACTCGCCGTCGTCAGCCAGCACCGATGGGACGCCGCCTCGGTCCTGGTGAAGCAGGCCATCGACGAGGGCAAGCTCGGGCGGATCGTGCTCGCGGACGCGTCGGTGAAGTGGTGGCGGACCCAGGGCTACTACGACTCGGGTGACTGGCGCGGGACGTGGGCGATGGACGGCGGCGGCGCGCTGATGAACCAGGGCGTTCACACCGTGGACCTGCTCCAGTGGCTCGCGGGCGGGGTGGAATCGCTCAGCGCCTACACGCGGACGGCCGCGCACGAGCGCATCGAGGTCGAGGACGTGGCCGTGGCCGCGCTGACGTTCCGGAGCGGGGCGGTCGGCACGCTGACGGCGACCACCGCCGCCTGGGACGGCTTCCCGGTGAAGATAGACATCTACGGCACCGAGGGCACCGCCATCATCGAGGGCGACCGCCTGAAGCTCCTCAAGCTCAAGACCGGCGAAGAATTCAAGAGCGAGGAGTCCGCCGCACACGCCCTCTCGGTCGCGAAGGGCGGCACCGCGAGCGTAAAGGACCAGGCAGAAACGCGTTTGAATGTCCCCACGGGCAACGCGGCGGCGGACCCCGGCGCGGTATGGGGCGACGCCCACCGGGCGCAGATCGAGGACTTCATCAAGGCGATCCGCGAGGACGGCCGCCCGCTGATCGACGGCCGCGAGGGCAGGAAGCCACTGGAGATCATCCTCGGCGTCTACCAGTCGTCGCGCACGGGGCAGCCGGTGACGCTGTAAGATACGCCTGGAAGCCATCGGACGCCGCTCGCCGCGCGCCCTTTCTGGCAGCCCCGGCGGGGTTGCCGGGAAGGGCTGGAAGACGGAGAATAGTGCGGCATGGCGAAAGCGGACCGGGACTGGGCACAACTGGATGCCTTCGAGGCGGAGTACGGCGACCGCTTAAAGGACGAGAAGCGGAGCAGGGGCGGTAGCGGGAACTCCCACTACCTCAACTTCCTCCAACTGCTCGCGGACGGCGTCGAGACGTTCTACGCGGACGAGGTCAAGGGGCGCGACGACGCGACGCGGCGGCTGTTCGCCCTGCGCGGCAAGATATTCAGCCTGCGGGAAAAGGTCGGCGCGAGCCTGCCGGAGGACGAGGGGCCTCTGCTGCCCGTGGAGCGGGAGTACGTCCGCAAGGGCGCGATACCCAAGAAGAGGGAGAAGCGGCGCGTCAAACTGCTGGCCGACCCCGCGCCCCCCGGCTACGCCTACCCCGTCACCTTCGAAGACATCCGGGCGGTCCTGGCGGAACTACCCGAGGAGCACGTCGCCACGGTGCGCGAGATACGCCTCTCCCACCAGCGGCGTACCGGCGCGGACGCCGACTGGCTGGAGGGGGAGATACGCCTGCACTGCCTCGCGGAGGTGATCGCGAACGCGAAGGGCGAGCCGGTCGCCTACCGGCGGGCGATGATGCGCGCGGAAGGCGGGCAGGACGTCGAGCGGTTCGGCGGGGAGTTCGAATGGATCGACGGCAAGCTCTACGCCCGCTGGCCCGCCGCGGAGTACCGGACCTTCGTCCTGCGGCGCGTCCTGATCCACGAGGTCGCGCACGGGGTAGCCGAACTGCCGGGATACGCGGAAAAGGTGCGCAGCGTCGGGAGCCTGGAGAGGTTCTGCGAGCAGTACGCGGAGAACTTCTACCGTCCCCCGGGCAAGTCGGTCCGCCTCGGTTTTTGAGCGTCTCCGCTTCGCCGGGAACTTCTCCCCGTCGTCCCCCGCGTACTCAGGCATGGACCACTTTTTTCACCCGTCTCTTCAGGAGGAAACCGCGTGAAGATTTCGGAGAGGCTGCGCCGCTCCACGCCCGCCCTGTACCTCGCCACTCTCGCCGCGGGCGTCGGTATCGGCGCTTGCATGACGCAGCAGCCGGGCCCGACCGCCGGGCCGGGCTCCCCGGAGCGGGGCGGCTTTTTCCCGGCGGCGAACGCCGCGCCGCCCTACGACCCGAGTGGCGAGCCGGTCGTGAAGGCGCTGCAGAAGTCCGCCCCCGCCGTCGTCTCCATCGACACCGCCGCCCAGCGAACCTTCCTCGTCCCCGAGGACGACTTCGACGCCTTCTTCGGGCGCGGACGCGTCGAGCGGCGCGAGGTGCCCACCGGGGCTGGCTCGGGCGTCCTGCTCGACGGGGGCTACGTCCTCACCAACCAGCACGTCGTCGGCGGCGCGGTGGGGCGTAACGGTTCGATCCGGGTGACGCTCGCGGACGGGCGTCGCTTCCCGGCGACCGCGGTCGGTGCCGACTACTCCACGGACATCGCCCTGCTGAAGGTCGACACGAAGGAAAAGCTGCCGCAGATACCGCTGGGGACCGACGACGCGCTCGTGCCCGGGCAGACCGTTATCGCGATCGGAAACCCGGTCGGCCTTTCGGCATCGGTCTCCGCGGGCGTCGTCTCGGCGCTCGGCCGCCCGCTGTCGATGGAGGGCCGCGTCTACGAGAACCTCATCCAGACCGACACGGCGATCAACCCGGGCAACTCGGGCGGCGCTCTGGTGGACCTGGGGGGGAACCTCGTCGGCATCAACACGCTGGTGCGGGCGGACGCCCAGAACATCGGCTTCGCCATCCCGGTGAGGACCGCGCTGCGCATCGCCGCCGTGCTCAAGACCGAGGGCAGGGTGCGCCGTCCCACGCCGGGCCTGGTGACGGTCGAGCTGGACTCGCGCCTCGCGAACAGCATCGGCGTGCCGCCCGGCACGCGCGGGGTGGTGGTCTGGCTGCTCTACCGGGGCGGCCCCGCCGACGAGGCGGGCCTGCGCCGCGGCGACGTCATCACGGCGATCGAGGGGAAGGCGGTGACGGACGAGGCGAGCTACCGCCGGATACTGGAGGGCCTCAAGATCGGCCAGGAAGTCACCCTGTCGATCCTGAGGGGCGACCGCGCGGCCACGGCCCGCGTCCGCCTCATCGAGTCCCAGCAGTAAAGAAGCCGGTCGGAACGGGCGGGGCCGCGCGCGCGGCCCCGCCCTTTTATTTTTTCCGGTAGAAGAGCGGCTTCGCGATCTCGACCACGACGACCGGGATCACGACCGACAGCGCCACGACGAAGTAGTCCGTCGGGTTCGGCGGGGTCACGCCCATGACGCGGGACAGCGGCGGCAGGTAGACCACCAGCGCCTGGAGCGCGACGACCATGAGCGCCGACCACCAAACCCACGGGTTCGGGCGCAGGCCGAAGAAGGCCGAGCGCGACCGCGACCGGCAGTTGAACGTCTGGCCGAGCTGCACCCCCACGAGCGAGAGCAGGGCGATCGTGCGCGCGTGCGCGCCCGGCCCGTACTCCTTCAGCGCCCACCAGTAGGCCGCCAGCACCACCGCCGCGAGCAGCGCCCCCTGCCAGGCGATCAGCCCCAGGAACTCGCGCGAAAGCAGAGCCTCGTTCGGCGAGCGGGGCTTGCGCTCCATCACGTCCGGCGCGGGCGGCTCCACGGCGAGCGCCAGCGCGGGGAAGATGTCCGTCACCAGGTTCACCCAGAGGATCTGGAGCGGCAGCAGCGGAAGGGGCCAGCCGACCGCGACCGCGGCGAAGATCACCAGCACCTCGCTCAGGTTGCAGGTGAAGAGCAGGTGGACGAACTTGAGGATGTTGGCGTAGATCGTGCGCCCGCCCTCGATCGCGCGGACGATGGTGGTGAAGTTGTCGTCGGCGAGGACCATGTCGGCCGCTTCCTTGGCGACCTCGGTGCCGCGCTGGCCCATCGCGATGCCTATGTCCGCCTTCTTGAGTGCGGGGGCGTCGTTCACCCCGTCGCCGGTGACCGCCACCACCTCGCCCGCGTTCTGGAGCGCCTCGACGATGCGCAGCTTTTCCTCGGGCGAGACGCGCGCGAAGACGTCCACCTCGCGCGCCTTCTGCGCCAGCGCCTCGCCATGCGTGTCCGTGAGATCACGGGCGTGCAAGGCGATCGGATCTCCGCTGCCCCCGGAATCCAACCTCAGGTCGCGTGCGATCGCCTGCGCGGTGCGGACTTGGTCGCCGGTCAGCATCACCGTGCGGATGCCCGCCCCGTGCGCGCGGGCGACGGCCTCCTTCGCCTCCGGGCGAGGCGGGTCCATCATCCCCACGAAGCCGAGCAGGGTGTAGCCGCCCAGCCGCTCCTCCTCGGGTATCGACTCCGGCGCGGCGTCCGCGCGCTTTTCCGCCAGCCCGAGGACGCGCAGCGCGCGGTCGGCCATCTCGTTGTTCGCGGCGAGGAACCGCTCGCGCGTGGCCTCATCGAACGGGCGCACCTCCCCCCGTTCGCCCACGTACTGCGCGCACAGGTCCAGCACGGAGGCGGGCGCGCCTTTCAGCGCGAGCAGGGTCCCGGCTCCCTCCGGGACGGCGTGGAGCGTCACCATCCGCTTCGTGTCCGAGTCGAAGGGGATTTCGTCGCGCATCGGGTAGTCGGCGCGCAGCTTTGCCGGGTCGACCCCGAGGCGGCGCGCGGCGGCGATGACGAGCGCGGTCTCCGTGGGGTCGCCCTGCGCGCCGTCCTCGCTGTCGCCGTCGAGCGCCGCCTCGTTGCAGAGCACGGAGACGCGCACGGCGCGCCCGAGGAGGCTGTCCGGCTCGAAGGGCGTCGCTGCGTCGTCGTCGGTCAGAGGCGTCTCGGAGCCGTCCGCGAGGCGGAATAGCTGGACGGTCATCCGGTTCTGGGTCAGCGTGCCCGTCTTGTCGGAGCAGATGACCGTCGTGCTCCCCAGCGTCTCCACCGCGGAGAGCTTGCGGACGAGGGCGTTTTGCTTCGCCATGCGCAGCACGCCGAGCGCCAGTACCAGCGTCGTCACCGCGGGCAGGCCCTCCGGCACGGCGGCGACCGCGAGGCTGATGGCCGTCTCCGCCAGCCGCCAGAGGCCTCCCCTCTCGCCCTCGATCGCCGGGGCCGCGGCCAGACCGCGCGCCCAGCCGAGCGCGAAGACGGCGGCGGCGATGCCGATGACCAGGAACACGAGCCGCTTCCCGAGGTCGTCGAGGCGCTTTTCCAGCGGCGTCGCCTCCTCCTCGGCCTCCGAGACGAGCTTGCCGATGTGCCCCAGCTCGGTCTGCGGTCCGGTCGCGACCACGACCGCCGTCGCCGACCCGGCGGCGAGCGTCGTCCCCAGGAACAGCATCCCGTGCCGCTCCGCGACCGGCGCGTCCGCGGGCGAGGGCTCGACGTTCTTCTCCACGGCGACACTCTCGCCGGTGAGCGCGGACTCCTCGGCGCGGACGCTGGCGGCGGTGAGCAGGCGCAGGTCCGCGGGCACGCGGTCTCCCGCGGCCAGCAGGACGACGTCGCCCGGCACCAGCTCTTCCGCGTCCACCTGGCTCTCGCGCCCGTCGCGGCGCACCCGGGCGGTGGCTCGCGCCTGCTGGCGCAGGGCGTCCAGTGCCTGCCGGGCGCGCAGTTCGGTAAGGAAGCCCACCAGGGCGTTGATGAGCAGGACGACGAAGATGGCGACGGCCTCGACCACCTCGCCCGTCGCCCCCGCGACCACCGCCGCGGCGACGAGCAGGAGGACGATCAGGCTGGCGAACTGGTCGAGAAGCATACGCCAGAGCGACCTCTGCTTCGCCTCCGGCAGGCGATTCGGCCCGTGCTTCTCGCGGCGCCGCGCCACCTCGTCGCCGCTCAGGCCCGCGTCGGGGCTGACGCCCAGCGCACGCGTCATCTCCTCCGCGGTCCGCGCGTGCGGGACGGCGGAACCGGCGTCTGGGTCGGCGGAATGCTCTTCTTTCGGCGTGGTGGCGGACATGGTGCGCGCGCGTGCCTCCGTTACTCGTCCAGCGTCGCGAAGTAAACGAACCAGAAGAAAAGGGCCATGCCGAACCCGCCCGCGACGCCGAAGGGGACCAGATCCTTCCAGCGCGGATCGATGTGGTAGACGAACAGAGCGCCGATCAGAACGAGGGCAGCGACGGTGTGGACGAGAGCGAGAAAAAGGGCCGCCACGCGCAGGGCGGGCTTGAGCGACGAGCGAACGGCTTCCGGCATCGGGTTCTCCTCGGCGGCAGCGGTGACCGTTCAGGCGCGCGCCGCCCCTAAAGGTATACCCGGATGCCAGTGCGGAAGGGAAGGCGGGCGGGCGGGCGAGCGCGCAGATGCTATAATCGGGGCATGATCTCTACCGAGAACGCTTCCGCCGCGCCGACCCACTGGCTGCTGGTCTCCTCCCCGGACAACTTCGAGACGTCGCGCGCCCGGGGCTTCGACATCGCGGGGATGAAGACCCGCCACCGCAAGAAGGCGGAGACGGTGAAGGCGGGCGACACCGTCTTCTTTTACTGCGTCGGCGTCAAGGCCATCGCGGGCCTGGCCGAGGTGACGGGGCCGTACTTCGAGAGCGACGAGCACATCTGGGAGAGTCGCAAGGAGGGCGAGGAGTACCCCTTCCGGTTCCCGATCCGGCCGCTCGCCGTCGCGCCGACGCCCGCGGACTACGTCGAGGTGGAGCCGTTCGTGGACGCGCTGGAGTACGTCAAGCGCTGGCCGCGCGAGCACTGGACGCTGGCGTTCCAGGGCAACGTCCACAAACTGGGTACGCATGATTACGAGCTGCTGGCCGCCGCGGTCCGCGAAGCGGCGGCGGCGGGGGCGACAGCCACGACCATGGCGGGGGTGAAGTAGGTGAGCGAAGAAGTCGATAACCTGGAAGCAGCGGCGGCGCCCGCGCCCGCCTCGGTGCAGGAGCCGCCCCCGGGCCTGCCGCGCGGCGTGCCGTACGCGCGCGTCTGGGCCTCGCAGGCGGTCCCGGTACTGCCCGCGGATCTGGCGGACGCTTTGACGGCGCGCGGCTTCGTGCCGGGCGTCAGCGACCCGGAGGGCGCGACCGCGGCGATGAGCGAGGCGGGGCTGGCGGACGCCCGCTTTGAGGTGGGCGAGCCCGGCTACCGCGTCGTCAGCCTGTCGTCGTCGCGCGGCAACGGCTGCGTCATTTCCGTACACGACGCCGACGCCGCGAGCCTGCCCGACGACCTGATCGCGCGCCGCACGGTGCCCAAGCCGAAGCTGGTCTACCTGCTGATCGCGGGCGGCCCGAGCAACTCCGACCGGAACCTGTGCGAGAACCTCGCCGAGGCGCTGATGCTCCTGACCGGCGGCCTGGTGCAGATCGGCGGGCGCGGCCCCAAGAGCGGGAACCGCCCCGAACTCTACAACCGCGTCTGGCTCGGCTCCATCCGCTGAGCGGCAATGGTGCGCGGGTGGCGTAACACGGAAGAGGCCCGGGGCGCACCGCGCGTGCTACCCCGGAAAGGCGGCCCGCAGGCAGTCGGCGATGTGCTTCAGGCCCAGCTCGGGGAAGGCGTTGTAGCCCGACACCTCGGCGGTGACGTAGCCGTCGTAGCCGACCTCCTCCAGCGCCGCCCGCACCTCGGCCCAGGGCAGGTTGCCCTGCAGCGGGTTGCGGAAGCCGTTCCATCCGCCGATGCGATCGTCGAAGTCCTTGACGTGGACCCGCTTGATGCGCGGGCCGAGCGTGCGGATCCAGTCCTGCGGGTAGCCGTAGGCCAGGATGTTCCCGGCGTCGAAGTACGCCCCGACGTGCTCCGGGTCGTTGAGCCCGTCGAGGAGGGCGCGGAACTCCAGCGGCGAGAGCAGGAAGCGGTTCCAGACGTTCTCTACACCGATGGCGACCCCGGCTTCGCGGGCGGCGGGGAGGGATTCGGCGAGGAAGTCGCGGGCGCGCCCGTACGCCGTCTCGTACCCCACCTCGGGCGTGACCGCCCCGGGCACGACGAGGATGCAGTCCACGCCCAGCCAGGACGCCGCCGCGAGCTGCTGGCGCACGACCTCGCCCGCCCGCCGGCGCACGCCGGGGTCGTTGCTGGTCGGGGAGTTCTCCCAGTACAGGCCCGTGGACAGGCTGCTGATCTCGACTCCCGCCGAGCGCGCGGCTTCCGCGAGCGCGCGCACCTCGGATTCGCCGCTCGCGAGTGACAGCTCGCCCTCTTTGGCGAGGTTGACCTCGATGTGGTCGCAGCCGGCGCGCTTCGCCTGCGCGAACGCTTCTTCGAGCGACGCCCCCTTGGGGAAGCTCCAGTGGTTGATGCCGATCTTCATGGTACGCAGAGTCCTCCGGTCAGGTCAGGAACTGGTAGACGGGCGCGTCGAGCAGCCGCCCGGCGACCGCCCAGAACGCCTGGACGGCAATGTCGCCGACAATGAGCCCGACGAAGAACGGGACGCCCTTTCGGAACGCGCCCGAGCCGCCGTAGCGCAGCAGCAGCGTCTTGACGCCCCACGAGAACAGGAACGGGACGAAAAACGCGGTCATCGTGTGCGTGTTCGCGGCGACGTAGCCGACGGGGTGCAGCGGGAACCCGGGGAGCGCCGTGCGCAGCCCCGCTAGCAGTACCGTGAAGCCCGCGCCCGACAGCATCGCCCCGACGCCCGGCGCGTCCCAGGGCGTCCGGTTGACGACCGCGCCGTTCATGCCGGTGAAGAGCGTCCGCGCCTTCGCGACGATGTACGGGTCCGTCTTCGCCGTGGCCGCGCCCAGATCGTACAGCTGGCCCAGCCCGCTCCACCAGCCGATCGCGAGCGCGCTTACCGAACCGACCGCGACCCAGGTCAATACGGTGCGCCACCGTATGCCCAACTCGTCGGCCATCTTCAACCCCTCCATAAGGTAGGGCAGCGACTGGCCGCGCACCTCGACGTGGATCAGGTCGAAGTGCCCGCCCGCCACCAGGCCCCGCTCGGGCAGGCCCTCCGTCCCCAGCCCCGCCATCGCCGTGCGGTGCGGGGTCATGACCACGCTCGCCATCGTCCACATGCCGCCCGCCTCGGCGCGGATGCGCGCCGCCGTCACGACCGAGGCGACGTACACCGTCAGCACCACGACCGAGACCAGAACCGACACGCCCGCGAGGGTCATCATGAGCAGGCAGCCCGCCGCGCACCCGCCCGCGGCCCCGCCCCAGAGTTTCAGCGCCCGCCGGTCGGCGTCGGAAAGGTCGCGCACCGCCCCGCCGAAGTTCTTCCGCGCGCCCCACAGAGCCATCAGCCCGAACGCCACCCAGGCCCCGGCCGCCTGCTCCTCGGGGAAGGGGAAGCGGGCCACCGCGCCCGCCCCGCCCGCGCTCCCGCCGTAGCCCACCGACGCCCCGGCCACCGCGAGCAGGCGCGCGGCGAGCCAGAAGAACCAGCAGGAGAAGCTGACCTCGCCGGGCACGAAGTACGCGAGGCCCACCGCCATCGGGTAGAAGCTGACGTTGAAGTTCGGGACGGCGTCCCACGGCGGCGACGTGAACAGGAGCGGTTTCAGGTCCACCGCCTTGAGCGTTACCGCGGGTATCGTGGGGTACCACTCGTGGAGCGCGAGCAGGCTCTGCAGTACCACGGGGACGGCCGCCCCCAGCCAGAACAATGGCCTGCGGAACGGATTGTCGTTCGGGTCGGTCATCTGCAGCGGCAGCGCCGTGACCGGGAAACTGAGCCGCTCGTGGCGTATCCAGACCCGGTGCAGGAGCGCCGCCAGCCCCAGCCAGATGCCCGAAAGCAGCAGCAGGTACGTGCTCCAGAACGCGACGGGGACGAGCCACGCGCCCCACGGAACGCCCCCCGCGGCGTGCCCCCGGTACAGGTCCCGAATGGCCTGCGGGTCGTGCAGGACGGGCAGGGAGGGAAGGTGCCCGAGGTAGCGCACCCACTGCGGCGACATCTCGGAAAAGTAGGCCAGGTAGCCGACGCCGCTCATGACGAACCGCAGCCCGCCGAAGCTGACCATCGGGAGCGTCGCCGTGAGCACGATGTAGCCGAGGATGATCTCGCGGCGGGTCAGGCCCAGCCAGTGCGACAGCAGTCCCCGCGCGAACAGCAGGTACAGCACCGTGGGCATCATCAGCGAGTAGCAGACGACGTACACGCCGCGGGCTATCTCGCTGTCGGTGACCCAGGCGGTGAGCAGGACCTGCGTGACGAGCACGAGGCCGAGGACGCGCGGCCGAACCCGCCCGGAATCGGCGGGTTCGGGGTCTACGGTCGTGGGGTCGGGCGGTTTCATCGGCGGGCGGTCAGACGAAGCTCAGGCCGTACCAGAGGGCGGGGACCGGCAGGACGGCGCGCAGCGCTTCGGCGAGTTCGGGATCGGCGCCTTCGAGCAGGGATTCGTCCTTCCGGTCGGCCGTGCCGAACACGAGCCGGGCGGCGTCGCCGACGCCCAGGCGTAGTGCGCCCGCCCCCCGGGCGTCGTCCCGCTCGTACAGGAAGACGCAGTCGTCGCCCTCCTCCGCGAAGGACAGGCGTGCCGCCTGGGTCCGGCCCAGCGCCTCCGTCCACAACGGGCGCAGGCGCTCCATCAACTGCGGGAAGTTCACCAGGCGCACGGTGCCCTCGGCCGCCGCGGGCTCGGACGGGACGCCCGCCCGGGTCAGCAGGTCGCGCAGCGGGGCGTCGTGGCGGGAGACGTGCAGGCGCAGTCCGCTCGCCCGCTCGTACCGGCGCAGGAGCAACGGGAGCGCGGCGACGATCGCCCGCCGGTCGCCGCTCACCTCGGCGAGGAGGGGCGTCGGCGCGGGCTTGTCGGCGGGGGCGTCCGTGCGTTCGCGCGGGGCGATCGCGTAGGCAAGCGACGTTCCCGCCCCGGCGTCGCGGACGGCCACGAAGTCTGACGGGCGGTCCAGGACGACGCCGCAGCGCATCAGGTCGGCGTAGTCCTCGCGGTGCCGGAGGAACCGAACCGGCTCGCGGCGATAGATGTCGGAGAGCAGCGCAACGGCATCGTCGCCTTCCGCAAGCGCTTCGATCCGCACGCGGGGCAGGC
>DATLHN010000278.1:0-2770 GCA_035539875.1 Armatimonadaceae bacterium | reverse complement strand
GCTCGTGACCGTAACGCTGTCGTCGTTCAGCCTGGTGCGCGAGCGCGAGAGCGGCACGCTCGACCAGCTCATGGTGACGCCGGTCGGGCGCGGCGGCCTGATGGTCGGCAAGCTGCTTCCCTACGCCGTGCTGGCGTCGCTTGAGTTCGTCGGCGTCGTCTTCCTCGCCCGCGTCGTCTTCGACGTCCCGATCGTGGGCAACGTGTTCCTGCTGGCGGCGCTCGCCGTGCTGTTCGTGGTCGCGTCGCTGGCGATCGGCATGCTGATCAGCACGGTCGCGAAGAACCAGGCGACCGCGCTCCAGTTCGCGCTGCTGACGCTTCTCCCGTCGATCCTGCTCTCGGGCTACATCGCGCCGCGCTCGACCCTCCCGCCGCCGCTCGCCCTGGTATCGAACTTCAGGTGACGCACTTCATCGAGATTTCGCGCGGCATTATGGTACGCGGCGCGGGCCTGCGCGACCTGCTCCCCGCCGTCCTCTGGCTGCTCGGCATCTCGGTCGTCCTGCTCGCGCTCGCCACCCTCCAGTTCCGCAAGACGGCGGAGTAATGGCCGGTTCGCGCCGCGCCCCCTAAAGCCCGCGGCGCGCGCGCATCTCCTCGCCCATCGCGCGAAGCTCGTCGGGTTCGAAAGCCCCGGCGGCGAACGGGAAGACGACCGTGTCCTCCAGCAGGATGTGGGCGCGGTAGCGCTCCTGGAGCGATTCGAGGAGGGCGACCAGGGCGGCCTGCGCCTCCGCCGGGAGTCGGCCCTCCGCCAGCCAGCGGCGGCCGATCGCCTCGGCGGCGGCGTGCTCGTCCTCCGCGATCCGGTGGTCGTCGTCCAGACGCTCCAGGGCCACCCGCGCCTCCCCGGCGCACGCCCGGCGGAGGCGCGGGAACAGGGACTCGTCCTCGTCGCGCGTGTGCAGCGGCGCGGACTCGGCGAAGTAGCGCAACGCCGCCGCCAGCGCCTCGCGCTCGTCCGCCCCGAGCGGGACGTCGGACGACGCCTCGCGCGCGACGTTCAGGAACACTCGCAGGAACCGCTCGATGCGCCGGTGGCAGTCCGAGAGCATCCGCAGCGGGTCGTCGAAGCCCGCGTCCGGCCGCGCGCCGATCCGGATCATGCCGCGCCGCCTCCGCCGCCGCCGCCGACCTTCCCGCCGAGCGCGCGCGGGAAGAGGACGCTGTTCTCCAGGTGGACGTGCCGGTGCATGTCCTGCTCCAGGGTCGCCAGCGCGTCGAGAAGCGCGCGGAACGTGCCGCAGGCCGTCGGCGGCGCGACGTAGCCGTTCGTCAGCGCGCGGAACTCCTCCAGCGCCGCGCCCGCGTCCTCGTGCTCCGCCTCCATGACCGCGATGGGGTTGCCGAGCGAGGCGAGAGACACGCCGCCGGTGCCGGTGGCTTCGTTGCGCCGTATCCACGGGAAGAGGACCTTCTCCTCCTTCGCCATGTGCTGCTCCAGGTCGGCGCGGAACGGCTCGAACGTGTCCCGCAGCGTATGGAGGTACGGGCTGTTGTCGCCGTGGGCGCGCACGACCTTATCCAGCAGCCCGCTCAGGCGCGGCAGCTCGGCGCGCAGGTAGTCGTGGTGCGTGCGCTCGATGTGGTCCACGATCTCGGTGAGCGACCAGTCGCCGGGGCCGCGCCCGTCCAGCGGCGTCCGCCGGTAGGTGGCGTCGCTGGCGTCCAGCTCGCGCACGACCGAATCGACCGGGAGCGCCTTGCGCGCGCACGCCTCGCCGAGCGTCGCCTTGCCGCCGCAGCAGTAGTCCAGGCCGAACTTCTCCAGGACGCGCGAGCGGGCCGGGTTCTCCACCACCAGTTCTCCGAGGGTCGTCGTCGGTGCTATCATCGTACTTCTCCCATCAACCTTAAATCGGACCTTTATATCCAGAATAGCCCTTTCCCCGCGCCGTCGCCTCCCCCGAACGGCGTATCGTGGGCCGTTACCGGGTACGATTCCGGCAATCGACTTCCGGAGGGACGCCCATGCAAACCGACGACTTCTTCTCCGAGGCGCTGGCCGACCCGGTCAACGCGCTCGTCTACCGCGTGACGCGCGCCCTGACCGCGGCCCACCCGGACCGGGCCTTACTCGCGTCCACCGACGCCCTTTTCGACGTCGAGGAGTTCGCGGGCGCGGGGAACTGCCAGGTCGAGTACCGCGACGCGCCCCTGCCGCTCTTCCTGTACGACTGGAGCGGGGCGGACCGGGACCACCGGCGCGAGCCGACGCAGGCGTGGGCGACCGTGACCTGGGAGGGGAACCGGTTCGACCTGGTGCAGGTGAGTTACACCACCGGCCTGGAAGCCTGCCCCACGACGGCGCGCTGGGTGATCGCGCAGGCGCGGGAGGCGGCCGAGCGGTTCTTCGGCGTCGTCTGCGCGTGGAACGCGGACGTGCGCGGCGAGGTGCTGGTCTTCGCCGGGGGCCGGTGGCAGAAGAGCGCGGCGCTGTACCGGGCGATCCGCGGCGCGACGTTCGACGAGTTGGTGCTGCCGGGCGACCTGAAGCGCGAGCTGCGCGACGACCTGGCGCAGTTCTTCGCCTCCCGCGACGTCTACGAGCGGTACGGCATTCCCTGGAAGCGCGGCCTGCTGCTGGTCGGGCCGCCGGGCAACGGCAAGACGCACGCGGTCAAGGCGATCGTCAACTGGCTGGGTAAGCCGTGCCTCTACGTCAAGAGCCTCAAGGTGCGCTACGGCTCCGACCACGACTCCCTGCGCGCGGTCTTCGAGCGGGCGCGGGAGACGACGCCCTGCCTGCTCGTGCTGGAGGACCTCGA
>DATLHN010000277.1:0-23011 GCA_035539875.1 Armatimonadaceae bacterium | reverse complement strand
ATTATTGGCCGTGCTGGAGACGCCGTAAGGCCGGTGCCGATCAGCCGGGCGCAGACACGCTACTGCCGCGCTTCGACGGCGCGGCGCAGCCGGTCGAGGAGGTCGAAGGACTGGCGCAGGAGGAGTTCGGTGTCGCGCCCTGGCGGGGGGAGAGACGCCCGCCGGGAGGAGGGGGCGAAAGCGGCTGCGGCGACGCCGCCGCGCATCCCGGGTTCCGAGGGCGCGCGCCGCACGTTCGGTCCTGTCATGGTTCCTGTTTCGCTGCCGGCCATTGTATTCACCCACCGCGCTATCACTGCCAATCCGTCAACCCACTTCGACAACGACTCTGCGCAACGGTTGCGCATAATTTTGACCGTCATTCCCGGAGGATTCGAGTGCAAAACGCACGAACCTGGAGCGCCACCTGGGCGCAGCATCCGGAGGGCACGACCACCCGCGGCGACGTGTTCCTCTACCGTAGTACCCTCATCCTGGAGAAAGTTCCCAAACGATTCGTCGTACACGTCAGCGCCGACCAGCGCTACCGACTGTACGTCAACGGCGCGAGCGTCGCCTGGGGTCCGTCGCGCGGGGACCTGATCCACTGGCGCTACGAGACCGTGGACATCGCGCCGCACCTGAAGCCGGGTGCTAACGTCCTCGCGGCGCGCGTCCACTTCTTCCCGGACCCGATGGCCCCGATGGCGCAGGTGACGAGCGGGCGCAGCGGGTTCCTCGTCCAGGGAGACACGGACGCCGAGTCGGCGGCGAACACGCCGAAGGGCTGGAAGGTGTGGCGCGACGACGCTTACTCCTTCTCCACCGACGAGGCGGCCACGCTGCGCGCCTACTGCGTCGTCGGACCGTCCGAGACCGTGGACGCCGCCCGCCACCCGTGGGGCTGGGAGGGGCCGGACTTCGACGCCTCGGCGTGGCCCGACGCGCGCGGCGCGGGGCGCGCCTTCTCGCACGGCGCGCAGGACGCCGGGTCGTTCTGGTGGCTCACGCCGCGCGAGCTGCCGATGATGGAGGAGACGCCGCAGCCGCTCGGGAAGGTCGTCCGCGCCGAGGGCATCCCCGCCCCGCAGGAGGGCGCGGCCATCACGGTACCGGCGAACACGAAGGCCGTGCTCCTCATCGACCGCGGTTTCGAGACCTGCGCCTTCCCCGAGGTCACCGTCCGCGGCGGCGGGGGCGGCGCGCGCGTCCGGCTCGCCTACGCCGAGGCGCTGCGCGACAAGGAGACGGGCCAGAAGGGCGACCGCAACGACATCACCGGTAAGGTGCTGCACGGCTACTCCGACACGTGGCTCCTCGACGGCGGCGGGCCGCGCCTCCTCACGCCGCTCTGGTGGCGCACGTACCGCTACGCGGAGCTGGCCGTGGAGACGAAGGGCGAGCCGGTCACCGTCGAGTCGCTGCGCGGCGTCTACACCGGCTACCCGTTCGAGACCCGGGCGAAGTTCGACGCGCCGGAGCAGCCGGAGATGGCGGAGCTGATCGAGATCGGCTGGCGGACGCTGCGGCTCTGCGCCCACGAGACGTTCATGGACTGCCCCTACTACGAACAGCTGCAGTACGCCGGCGACACGCGCATCCAGTGCCTGGTGAGCCTCTACACGTCGGGCGACCCGAAACTGTTCCGCGCCGCGCTCGCGCACCTCGACGACTCCCGTCTCGCGATGGGCCTCACGCAGTCGCGGTTCCCGTCGCGCCTGCCGCAGATGATCCCGCCGTTCTCGCTCTGGTGGGTCTGCATGGCGCACGACTACTGGCGGCACGTACCCGGCGACGACGACTTCCTGCGCGGACTGCTCCCCGGCATCCGGGGCGTCCTCCAGTGGTTCGGGGACCGCGTACGCCCGTCGGACGGATTGATGGGCCCGCTGGAGTGGTGGGGCTTCGCGGACTGGTGCGACGAGTGGCCGGGAGGGGTGCCGCCGGGAGCGAAGCAGGGCGGGTCCGCGCTGATGACGCTCCAGTACGCGCTCGCGCTCGAAGCGGCGGGCGAGCTTCACGCGCACTTCGGCCTCGGGCAGGAGGCGCAGCGGCTGCACCGCGCGCGGCGCAAGGCTCTCGACGCCGTGAAGCGGCACTGCTACGACGAAAAGTCGAGCCGCGTGGCGGACACCCCGGAGAAGAAGACCTTTTCCCAGCACACGGCGGCGCTCGCGGCGCTCGCCTCGGGGATGCTGACCGCGCCGCAGCGGCGCGCGCTTGTCGAGCGGACGCTCTCGGACGCGACTCTGACGCAGGCGACCTTCTACTTCCGGTTCTACGTCCACCGCGCGATGGCGGCGGCGGGCCTGGGCGACCGGTACCTGGAGATGCTCGCGCCGTGGCACGAGATGAAATGCATCGGTCTGACGACGTGGGCGGAGAAGCCGGAGCCGACCCGCTCGGACTGCCACGCGTGGAGCGCGTCGCCCAATTACGAACTTCTGGCGACGATGCTCGGGGTGACTCCCGGCGGGCCGGGCTGGGAGACGGTGCGCATCGCGCCGCACTTCGGCCCGCTCACCCGCCTTTCCGGCAGCGTCCCGCACCCTAAGGGCGACGTAGTCGTGTCCTTGGAGAAACAGCCGGATGGCAAGCTGTCTGCCGACGTGACGCTGCCGGAGGGGGTCAAGGGATCGCTGACCTGGGGCAAGCGGTCGGTCCCGCTCACCGGGGGGGCGCAGCGCCTCACGGTGTAGGAGAGAATCGGCGGCGGGTCTATTCGGAGACCCGCCGCCGCGCGTACTCCGCACGCAGTTTCGTGACCTGCCCGGCGTGGTACGCGTTGTGCACGAGGATGCTCATCGCGCCCATCAGGCGCGTGGTCGGCGTCACGGCGGGCGTCGGGGGCTCGGCGAGGGCTTCGGGCGTCAGCGCTGCCAGACGCTCGCGGAACGCGGCGAGCGCGGCGTCGAGCCGCCGTCGGTCCGCCTCCCACGCGGCTGGGTCCGTGCGCCCGAGCGGGGGCCAATCGGTAACCTCGGTGTCTCGCCCGTCAAGGAAGGCCACCACCCACTCCGTCCACGCGGCGACGTGCAGGACGATATCCCACAGCGAGCGTTCGTCCGGCCCGGGCTTCCAGGCGGCCTCGGCGGCGTCCGCGCCGACGAGCGACTCCGCGAGCGGCGTGATCCACCGCTCGACCACATGGACGTGGTCGAAGACTTCCACCAGGGCGGCGGACAGTTCGGGGTGCGAATCGGGCACGAGTGTCCTCGCTTTCGCGCTCGCGCTACGTGGTCCAGTTGCGCCGGAAGCGCTGCTCCAGTTGGAGCAGCGGCTGCTCGACCTTCGCGGGCACGCCACAGCCCGCGCCGCTCCCGCTGCCGCAGGAGCCGCCGCAGCCGCCGCCCGCGGAGCCGCAGTCGCCGCAGGCGCGGGCGACGCTGATCTCGTCCACCTTCAGGGTCACGCTGCGGCTGATGTCCTCGGAGCGGATGAAGACCGTGACCGTCTCCCGGAAGATGTTGACGTCGGTCACCTGCCCGCGCTCGCCGTCGGGCGTGCTAACCGTCATCCCCGGGACGGGCATCCGGTCCTTCGCCTCCATGTAGACGTCGTGCTCGTAGCGCAGGCAGCACATCAGCTTGCCGCAGACACCGGAAAACTTGGACGGGTTGAGGAAAAGGCTCTGGTCCTTCGCCATCTTCATCGAGACCGGGGCGAAATCGCGCAGGAACGTGGTGCAGCACAGAGGGCGTCCGCAGGGGCCGTACCCGCCCAGCGCCCGGGCGTGGTCGCGCGATCCGACCTGGTGCAGGTGGACCCGCATCCGCAGCTGCGACGCGACCTCCTTGACCAGCAGGCGGAAGTCCACGCGGCTGTCGGCGACGAAGTACAGGGTCACCTGCTGGGCGTCGAGTCCGATCTCGGCGTCCACGACCTTCATCGCCAGCCCGAGCGCGTCCGCGCGCTCCTGGCAGAGGGCTAGCGCGTGGGTGGCCTGCGCCAGGCGCTGCTCCATCGTCGCAAGGTCTTCGTCGGTCGCGAGGCGCACGACGCGGTAGGACGACTCCATCTCCTCCGGGACGCCTTGGACGTCCCGCAGGATCTTAACCTCGCCGCACTCGTGACCGCGCTCGGTCTCGGCGACGACGCGGGAGCCCACCTCCAGGCCGAGGCCGTCGGCAGGGTAGTAAGAGAGTTTGCCGACCTTGCGGAAGGAGATCGCGGCGAGTAGTGACATTCCGTTCCAGTATAACCGGTATCGAGCCCGGAAGGGGCTGTCGTCAGCGCCGCTTTCCGAAGATTCGCGCGAGCCACTGGAGGAACGATTCGTCCTCGGGCTCGTCCGGCTGCGGACCGCCGCCACCGCCGCCCGGACCGGAAGATCGCGACGGCGGCGCGAGGGGCGTCGCCCCGGCGGGGCGGGCCGCGCCGTTGGTCGCCAGCGTCGCCTGCGCCCGCGCCAGCGCCTTCGCCTCCATCTCCAGGGTCGGCTCCGGCTGGTTCAGGGCGAGCCGGGTGACGTGGGCGGTGCGGGCCAGCGCCGCGACCTCGCGCCGCTCCTCCTCGCTCAGCGAGGCGTGCGCCTCCGGCGGTACGGGCTCGCCCGCGACCATCGCCTCCAGCACCCGGCGCATCGCCTCCGAGAAAACCGGCTCAGCGTTCGAACGGTCCATGTCGTTTCTCCGTCGCGCGCGCCTGCGTCGAAGTCGGGTCGGTCGCCTGCTGCTGCGCCGTCGCAGTCTCCCGACGCAGCCCGAACGTCTCCGCCTCCCCGGCCCGCGCCAGAAGCGCTTTTCTCAGATTGACGAGCGCGCGGTGAAGGAGCGATTTCACCGCGCCCTCCGTCCTCCCCATGGCGACCGCGATCTCCTTGAGCGGCATGTCGCTGCCGAATCGCATCAGGACGGCCTCCGCCTGGTCGGCGGCCAGAGTCGCCACCGCCGCGCGCACGATCTCCTGCGTCTCATGCCGCTCGGCGAGCGCGTGCGGGTCCGGGACGTCCACGCCCGCGATCCCCTCGATCAGCGCGCGGACGCTGTCCGCGGTCGGCGTGTCGAGCGAGACGAGCGTCACGCCGGACGCGCGCCGCCCCTGGTCCAGGGCGAGGTTGGTCGCGATGCGGGAGAGCCAGGGGAAGAGGGATTCTCCCTGGAAGCGGAACGACCCGAGGTGCGCGATCGCCTTCACGAACGTCTCCGAGGCGATGTCCTCGGCGTCCTGCTGGTTGCGGCAGCGGAACAGGGCGATGCGGTAGACGCGGGCGAAGTAGCGCCGGTGCAGCTGCGCGAACGCGTCGGCATCCCCGGCGAGCGTTCGCGCGACGAGCTGTCGGTCGGACGGCCCCGCCTCCGCGCCCCCGGTGATCGCCTGGAAATCGTTCACGCGCCGCGTTCGCTCCCGTCCCCCACCCTCGCTCGGTCACTCATGTTAGCACAGGGGCTGCCCTCCCGGCAATCCCCTGTCGGGCAGCCCTTGACAACCTGGTGACTCCGATGGTAACCTTTCGACAACCATCGAAGATTTCGATAGCGATCGAAAGATATCCTAAATGACACGGGAACCCGCCCCGAACCTTGCCGCCATTTTCAAGGCGCTGTCGGACCCGACACGCCTCGCGGTCTTCCAGTGCATCCGCTGCTGCGGCCCGACGTGCGGATACGACACGCAGACCGGGACGTGCTGCGGCGAGTGCGAAGGCGTGACGGCCTGCCGCATCCGCTGCCAGGTCCCCTGCGCCCCCTCGACACTGACGCACCACCTGAACGAGCTTCGCGCCGCGGGCCTGATCACGACCGAGCGGCGCGGTCGGGTCGTCGCCTGCCGCGTCCGTCCGGAAGCCCTCGTCCACATCGCCGCCTTCGTCTCGGGGAAGTAATGCGAAACAGAAACGTCTACCACGCGACGGCGCTCCTCGGGATATTGATCGTCGGCCCGGGCCTGGCTCGCGCCCAGGAGCAGGAGAAGCCGCCGACCGCCACCGCCCCGGCACCGGAAGCGGCGCAGGACCAGAAGAAACGCCTCCGCTCCACCCTCCCCCCGTGAACGGGGTGACCCGGCGAGGGGTCGCCGCTCCGTGCGAGCGGCGTTCAGGGACTCTGGCAGTTCAGCCAGCGGTACGTGGACACGAAGCAGGAGCGCCCGCGCTGGCGCACCACGATCACCAGGCGCGTCACGCCCCGCCTGCAATTGGGCGTGGAATTCAACCCGAACGCGCCCGAAGGCAAGCTCAACCCGGTCGGGAACTACTTCCTGCAGACCGAGACGGATGCCCGTCCCGGCATCGTCGCGGGCTTTTCCAGCGACCGGATCGGGACGCCGTCGGGCATGGCCTACTTCGTCACCGCGCAGAAGCAGCTCGGCGGCGAGCAGGGGCGGGTCGCGCCGTACCTCGGCCTCTCGTACTCGGAGTGGGGCCGCGAGGTGCTGGTCCCGTTCGGGGCGAGCATCGCGCTACGGGACGACCTCGTGCTCGTGCCCATGTGCGACGGCAAGTACGGCCACACCACGCTGTCCTGGTTCGACGGTAAGGGGCGGTCGTTTTCCGTCGTCGCCGCCTTCAACAAGCGGTTCGGCTTCGCTTTCGCGCAGAACTTTTGAAAGAGACTTCGCTCATGAAGATTCACGTTCCGGCGGCCGTCGCCGCTTTCGGCGCGCTGCTCCTTATTTCCGGGCCGCCGTCTGCGGCGGCGCAGGAGAAGCCGACGGTCGTTAAGGAGAACCTGCCGAAAAAGGCGGTCTGCTTCGTCTGCTCGCAGAACGGCGAGGAGCACGGCGAGGAGAAGCCCGCCGGTGCCGTCGCCTATAAGGGGAAGACCTACTACTTCTGTAACAAGAAGGAGGTCGAGGCATTCCTTAAGGATCCGGAGGCGGTGATCCCCGCCCCGCTGCCGCGCCCGGTACCGACCGGGGCGTCGTTCACCGACCTCGGCGGCAAGGCGGTCTCCGCCGACACGCTGAAGCGCGGGACGGTCGTGGTTGACTTCTGGGCGACGTGGTGCGGCCCGTGCGTCAAGGCCATGCCGGAGATACAGAAGATGCACGACCGATACGGCGCGCGCGGGCTGCGCGTCGTCGGCGTCTCCATCGACGAGGAGGGTGCGAAGGTGGTCGCCCCGTTCCTCGCGAAGCGCAAGTTCACCTACCCTATGCTGCTGGACGGAGGCGGCGCGTGGGAGACCTGGGGCGTGAAGGCGCTGCCGACCGTGCTCCTGGTGCGCGACGGCCGGATCGTGGCCCAGTGGACGGGCAAAGTGGACGTGCGGGAGGTCGAGAAGGCGGCGGTCGCCGCCCTGACGGCGCAGACGCCCGGGGCGCGATAGCCCGGGGCGCGGGCGGCGGTTGTCCCGGTCGGTTATAATCGGGTCGTGATTGACCGGGACGACAGGCCGCAGGAAACGACCCCGTCCGACGCGGTCCCGGTCCCCCGGCGGGACCTGGACACGTGGGCGCGTGCCTGCCACGACACCTACGCCGACCTCACCCGCGCCGAGGGGCGGCTGATACACGACGCCGACATCCACGAGGCGCGCGAGTACCTGCACCCCGCGCGCGAGGAGATGTGGCACACGCTCCAGAGCCTGATCCGCTCCGGCGCGGAGCGCCCGACCGAGGCCCCGGAGAGGATGGTGCGCCTTCCCCTTCTGACGAGCCCGAGCAACCGCCGCCTGCTGGCGCTCCTGGACGAGGCGCTGCGCCTCAGTGAGGACATCGACGCCGAGCGCGGGCTGAAGACCGGGAGCCGCCGCACGGACCGGCTGCGCGGCCTGCACGACGACATACGGATCGAGGTGTTCGGCCCCGAGGGTCTGGACGGCAGCGGCATATGAGCGACGCGCCGCTGCCTTGCCTGACCACCGAAGTGCCCGGACCGCGATCGCGCGAGCTTGCGGGCGAGCTGCGCCGCTGGGAGAACCCGAACGTCACCTTCCTCGACCCCGAGGGCCGCTTCCCCGTCTTCTGGGAGTCCGCGCGCGGCTGCCTCGTCACCGACGTCGACGGCAACACCTTCCTGGACCTGACCGCCGCGTTCGGCGTCGCCGCGGTGGGGCACACGCACCCGCGCGTCGCCGCCGCCCTCGCCGAGCAGAGCCGGAAGCTGATCCACGGGATGGGCGACGTCCACCCGTCCGCGGTCAAAGTCGAGCTGGCGCGCAAGATCGCGGAGCGGACGCCCGGCGACCTCGGACACTGCCTGTTCGGCGCGAACGGCGGGGACGCCGTCGAGGCCGCGATCAAGTCCGCCCGGCTCGCCACCGGCAAACCGGGCGTCCTCGCGTTTTCGGGCGGGTACCATGGGCTGACGTTCGGCGCGCTCGCGGTAACCTCGCGTGAGGACTTCCGCGCCCCGTTCGCCGGACAGGTGCCGACCTTCGCGCGGCACGTCCCCTACCCCGATTCGCCGGTGTCCGCCCTCGCCAGCCTCGACGCCGTGGAGGCTGCCCTCCGCGCACCCGACTCGGACATCGGCGCGGTGCTCGCGGAGCCGATCCAGGGGCGCGGGGGCATCGTAGTGCCGCCCCCGGGCTGGCTGAGCGCGCTGCGCGACCTGTGCGACCGATACCGGGTTTTGCTGATACTTGATGAGATCTTCACCGGGTGGGGTCGAACCGGGTACTGGTTCGCGTGCGACGCCGAGGGCGTCGTGCCCGACGTTCTGTGCGTCGGCAAGGCGATGGGCGGCGGATTTCCGATCTCTGCCTGCGTGGTCCGCCCGGAGGTGGCGCGGGCGTGGGGCGCGTCACGGGGCGAGGCCCTGCACACGTCCACGTTCCTGGGATCGCCGCTCGGCTGCGCCGCCGCGCTCGCCGCCATATCCGTTCTGGAGGAGGAAAAACTGCCGGAACGCGCCCGGAGTGCGGGCGCGTACTTCAAGGAACGCCTCGGGGAGCTTGCCGCGCGCCACCCGCGCCACGTCGCGGAGACGCGCGGACGCGGGCTGATGCTCGGCCTGCGCTTCCGCGAGAAGGAGACGGCGCTCTCCCTGATGTACGCCCTCCTGCGGCGCGGTCTCATCGTCCTCCCGGCCGGACCGGGCGACGTCCTGGAATTCGTGCCCCCGCTCGTCATCGAACCGGCGCAGATCGATTACGCCATCGCACAGATGGACGCCGCCCTCGCCGCCTGCTGAAAGGACTCCCATGCCTGTCGTTACCTATAACCGTTCGTCCCGGCGCGGCTACTCGGCCCTCGCCGCGCTCGCCCTGGGCACGCTCCTAGCCGCCGCTCCCGCGCCCCGCGCCGCCGCGCAGGAGGCCGCCCCGCCGCCGCAGCAGACCCCGCCGCCCGCCGCCGCTGCGGGCGCGGCGGCCAAGATCACTCCCGAGGTGAAGGAGCTGCTCGGCAAAATGGTGGCCGCGCACCAGGGGCTGAAGTCGTACACGGCCAGGGCGGAGTTCGCCTTCGCCCAGGGCGACACGAAGCAGTCGCAGAGCTTCGACATCGCGTACGAGAAGCCGAACAAGGTCCGGCTGACCGTCGCCGACCCGGAGACGAAGTCCACGCGCACGATCGTCTCGGACGGCACGGCGACCTACAACTCCTCGACGCTCGACAAGGCGACTTACCAGAAACTGGCGGCCGCCCCGGACGGCAAGAACATCGCGGGGGCGTTCGCGGTGACGCAGGCCGGCCTCGGGCTGCTGCCCATGATCATCACCGACCCCTCGGCGGCCGACAAGGTCGTGCCGCCGACGGCGCAGGACATCGCCCTCGGCGCGGACTCGACGATCGGCGAGGTGCCGGTGAAGGTCCTCTCGTTCACCCTGAATGTTGGCGAGAAGCCGAAGTTCACGCTGATGATCGGCAAGGCCGACAACCTGCTCCGCCGCGTGTCGATCAGCGCGAAGACGCAGGGCAGCGACGTTACCCTGACCGAGACGTTCAACGACGTCAAGGCCGACCCCAAGCTGGACGCGGCGTTCTTCGCCTTCAAGCCCGAACCGGGCGCGAAGGAGCAGACTCCCGGCGCTCCCCCCGCCGGCGTGACTCCCCCGGCCGCCACGCCGCCCGCCGGGGCGGCGCCGGCCAAGCCCACGAAGTAGGCCGCTCCCTCCCTGCCCCGCGATGCCGGTCACGGAGATACGCGCCGCCGGATACCGCTCCCTGCGGGACGTTCGGGTGCCCCTGACGCACCTGAACGTCCTCGTGGGGGCGAACGGCTGCGGCAAGACCAACCTCTACCGGGCGATGTTCCTCCTGCACGCGGCGGCGCGGGGGGAACTCGCCCGCACCCTTACCGCCGAGGGCGGGATGCCCTCGGTTCTCTGGGCCGGTCCCCGGAAGAAGGGCCCGGTCCGCCTCGTCCTGGGGGCGACTCTGGACGGCTTCGACTACGAGTTGAGCGCGGGCCTGCCGGAAGTTAACGATCTCCCGTCGGCGTTCAAGCTGGACCCGCTGCTCAAGGAGGAGAACGTCTGGTTCCGCGACGGTCGCAGCGTGGTAGCGCTGATGGAGCGCGGCAAGAGCGGCGCGGAGATGCGCGACGCGGAGGGGCGGCGCGCGTCGTTCCCGCTCACGCTGACGCGGTCGGAGTCCGTACTGTCGCAGATTCAGGAGCCGCAGCGATTCCCCCATCTGTTCGCGCTGCGCGAGCTGCTCGGAGGGTGGCGCTTCTACCACGGCTTCCGCACCGACGACGGCGCGCCGATGCGGCAGCCCCGCATCGGCTCGTTCACCCCGGTCCTGGCGCACGACGGTACGGACCTCGCCGCCGCCCTGATGACGATCCTCGAGATCGGTGACGCGGACGGACTGCTCGACGCCGTGCGGCGCGCGTTCGACGGCGCGATCCTGCGGATCGAGGGCCGGGACGAGGCGCGCTTCCGGGTCCAGCTCGAAACGCCGGGCCTGCTGCGCCCGCTGGAGGCGCACGAGCTTTCCGACGGCACCCTGCGCTACCTTTGCCTTCTGGCCGCGCTCCTCTCGCCGCGCCCGCCCGCGCTGCTCGCCCTGAACGAGCCGGAGACGAGCCTGCACCCCGACCTGCTTCCGTCGCTCGCCGCCCTGATCGCGGAGGCGTCGGCGCGGACGCAGGTGTGGGTGACGACGCACTCAGTGCCGCTCGCCGAGGCGGTGGCGGCAAGGACGGGCGTTTCGCCGATCCGACTCGCTCGACGCGACGGCGAAACCGTGGTACTTGCCGACTGATGAATCCGAACACCGCCGAGGAGAAGGCGCGCCTGCGCACCTGGGCGCGCGAGCGGCGCGCGACGCTCGACGCCCCCGAGCTGACGCGGACGCTGGTGCGGCGTCTGCTCGATCTGCCGGAATTCGAGCGGGCGTGCGACGTTTTAATCTACCTGGCGATGCCCGGCGAGGTGCGGATAGAGGAGTTGATCGGTGCGGCTCCGGACCGGCAGCGGCGCTGGTACGCCCCGCGCTGCGCCCCGAAGCGCCGCCTCGCCGTCCACCGATACGTCCCCGGAGCAACCCCGCTGCGGGCGGGACCGTTCGGCATCCGGGAGCCGGACCCCGAGATCGTCCCGGAAGAGGAGCCGACCGCGCTCGACCTGGTCGTCGTGCCCGGCCTGCTCTTTTCGGAGCGCGGCGAGCGACTCGGCTACGGAGGCGGGTACTACGACCGATTCCTGCCACGGCTCGCCCCCGGGGCCGTCACCGTGGTGACGGCCCCGGACGCTCTGGTCGTGCCGGAACTGCCGACGGACCCGTGGGACGTGCCGATCGGGGTGGTGCTTACCGAGTCGCGGGCGTGGAGGCGAGCAGGTACGACAGCACCGACTCCGCCCCCTGGTTCAGATTGACCCCGTCTTCCGTGAGCGCGTCGCGGCAGCCGCCGGTTTCGGGCACGTAGACCGGCAGACTGTGCGCGTTGCGCCCCCAGAACCACTCGCCCGCGCGCTCCGAGAGTTCCATCAGCGAGGCATCCTCGAGCGAGTCGGCGGCGAAGGCGTAGAGTTCGGCGTACGCGCCCGCCTCGATCGTCTGCTGGTCGAAGCGCGTCTTTTCCCCGCCCTTGCGCCACCAGCCGCGGTTGCCGATCGGCTCCAGGTACCCTTCCTGCGGGTGGAACGAGTGCTCCGTCAGCCAGTCGAGCGCCTCGCGGCCCACGCGGCGGTAGCGGTCCTCGTCCAGCGTGTCGGCGGCGCGCAGCAGCGCCTCCACCATCCGCGCGTTGTCGTAGGAGAGGATCGGCTCGAACCAGCGCCAGCCCGTCCCGGAGTATTCATCCCAGAGGGCGAGGTAGCGGTCCGCGAACGTGCGGACGAGCGCCCGAGAGTGATCGTCGGCGAGGTGTGTCAGGCCGAGCGCGGCGTAGGCGAGCGCGCGCGGGGAGTGCAGCGAGTGCGCCGCCTCCTTCGCCTGCTGGAGCATCTGACGCACGGCGAACCGAGTGCCGTCCGGTAGATCTCCCGCCTCGGCTTCGGCCAGCGCCCACAGACAGCGCCCCAGGCAGTCCTCGGTGCCGCGTTCGTCCAGCGGGGCGCGGGCGTACGAGAAGAAATTTCGGAACCAGCCGTCCTCGCGCCGCTGCGCGAAGAGCAGGAACCGGACGTAGACGCGCAGGAGCGGCTCTACCTGCGCCCTCTCCTCCGGGTATCTGCGCCACAGGCGGACCATCGCCAGGAATGCCCGCGCGTTGTCGTCGGTCGTGTAGCCCGTGTGCGCGTCCGCGACGCCGCCGATGGAATGCTGGAACATCCCGGTGTCGTCGGTAATGGCGCGGACGTGGTCGAGGCGGGGCAGAGCCGCGGGGGAGGGCGCGGCGTTCCCGCGCTTCTCCCCCGCTCCCTGCTGCTGGTGTGTGCGGCCGAAAGGCAGGCTGAACGGCATCAGGGCGCTTACCTCCGGTCCGGGCGGGCCGGGGTTGTGGAGCCGCCCGACGCGTTCCTGCGGTGCGACTCGCGCTGCTGCGCGGCGGGCGGCGGCGGAGCGACGGAGCACTCCAGTTCCTCGTCCTCCTGCGCGGCCCGCTCCAGCAATCCCGATTCGGTCATGGATGCGCGCACGGCCGCCGCGGCCGTACCGTTGTTACTGACGGCGCCGCTTCGCTCCATCCGGTTTCGGCCCGAGGTTACCACGGGCGCTTCGCCGGCGGACCGGCCGACCGCCGCGCAGAAGACCTCCCAGTAGCGGCGCGCGACCTGCGGCCACGCGGACTGCTCCCCGAAGCGCCAGGCCGCCTGTTCCATCGCGGCGCGCCGCGCCGGGCTTCGCAGCAGATCGTCCAGATTCGCCGCGAGCGCCGCCGGGTCCGCGAACGGGGTCAGCATGCCGCGCCCGTCCTCCAGGAGATCCTGCGCGTGCAGGTACGGCGTCGATATGACGGCCTTGCCCGCCGCGACGGCGTAGGCGAGGGTCCCGGAGACGATCTGGTCCGGGTTCAAGTACGGCGTCACGTAGACGTCGGTGGCGAGCAGCCAGTCCGTCAGCGCGTCCAGCGACAGGTACTCGTTGACGAAGTGGACACGGTCGGCGATGCCCGCCTGTCGGGCCTGCTCGGCCAGCCCGTCGCGGTACGACTCGCCGGAATGGCGCACGATTCCCGGGTGCGTCGCCCCCAGAATGTAGTAGTGCAGGTCCGGGTGCCGCGGGGCGACCTGCGCCACCGCGCCTATGGCGTGCTCGAGCCCCTTGCCGGGGCTGAGAAGGCCGAATGTGGACAGGACGGTGCGCCCGGCCACGCCGAGCGACTGCCGCACCACGGTGCGGCGGGATGGGTCCACCTCCGGCGTTCCGTGCGGGATGACGACGACCTTTGCGGTGTCGATACCGTAGGCGTCCGCGAGCAGCGGGATCGCCTTGCTGTTCAGAACGACGATGCGCGCCGAGCGCCGCACGACGCCGCGCAGGGCCCGGATAATACTCTCCGAGGGCTTGGGCAGGACCGTGTGGAGCGTCGTCACGACCGGGATGTCGCCCAGCGCGTCGACGAAGCGGTTGAGAAGGTCCCCCTCCTCCCCCCCGAAGATGCCGTGCTCGTGCTGGATGCTGACGAGGTCCGCGCCGGAAGCGCGCACCTGCGCCGCGACGGCTTCGTAATCCTCGGGGTCGTCCTGGCGGATGCGCCACTGCACCGGCCACCCGTACTCCACGGTGTCGTCGGGCGCGGTCATCGCCACGACCTGGGGCGGGGCGGCGGGGGTGGCGGCGTGCACGGCCGAGACGACGTCCTGCGTGTAGGTCGCGATACCGCACTTGCGCGGCGGGTAGGTGCCGACGTGCGCTATCTTGAGGCCCCGTGCCGGCTTCAGGTAGGGCGTCGTTCGCGTTATATTCAAGGCGTCGCTGTTAGCCGCGACGCGCCGGTTTGACTGCAACGGTCTCCTCCTTCTCGCACTGCGCGAGGTCATAGAAATGGTTAAGTCTGGTCGCGCCTTTGACACACTATCGCGCCGTTGCGTGTCCGGGATTTTAAGGGCAACTCTGCCCGGAAATGATAAAAGCGGTCCGGCGCTCCGCTCGCACGGAGTTAGGCACCGCCTCTGTTTTGTCTACTACCCACGAACCGACCCCGGTGAAACGGCCGGTGCACACTCAAGTCGCTGGCGCATTCGGCATGGGCAACCCGTCGGAACAGGATAATTCCCTATTGACAGCACTCTGGCCCCGGTGGTAAAACATGACCAAAGGCTTGGTCATTACGGAACGGGCGGGCTCCGAAGCCCGAACAGACGTGACAACGATGCGAGATTCGAGTCCGAAAGCGCCGACGCTGAGTGACGTAGCCCGCGCGGCGGGGGTCAGCCCCTACACGGTGTCCGTAGTTCTGAACGGAGCCCGCTCGAACACGCGCGTCTCGGACACGACCCGGAAGCGTATCCTCGACAGCGCCGCGGACCTGCGCTACCACCCGAACGCGCTTGCCCGCAGCCTCGCCAAGCGACAGACCAACACCCTCGGCGTCCTCTTCGGCGTCGTCCAGTCCACCGCGGCTCTGTCGAACGCCTACGCGTCTGGGATTCTCCAGGGGATCGTCGCCCACGCCGCCGCGCGCGGCTACGACGTACTGCTCTACACGGAATTGTGGAAGGACGCCGAGCAGTCGGCGGCGCGGTACCGCGACCGGCGCACGGACGGCGTCATTGTGGTAGCCCCCCTGACCGACATGGACGTGGTCGCGGGGCTGTCGACCCTCCACCTCCCCCTGGTGGCCGTTTCCGCCGCACCGGACGCCTGCCCCGAGGGGGTTCCGAACCTCGACGTGGACAACGGGGCCGGGGTCCGGTCCGCCGTGGATCACCTGGCGTCGCTCGGTCACCGGCGCATCGCGCACCTGACGGGCGACGCCAACGTGGCGTCGGTCCCCCTCCGCCGGGCGGCGTTCGAGGGGGCGATGGCCGAGCGCGGCCTGGCGGTCCCACCGGGGTACGTGGTGCCGTGTACGTACGACGCGCACACCGTCCCCGACGCCCTGCCCCCCCTGCTGCTGTCGCGCCCCGATCCGCCGACGGCGGTGTTCGCGGGCAATGACAACATCGCCATCGCCGTGCTGGAATTCGCGCGGAGGAATGGCCTGCGCGTGCCCGAGGACCTCTCCGTCGTCGGGTTCGACGACATCCCGGCCGCGTCGCAGGTAACGCCCGCCCTGACCACGCTGCATCAGCCGCTGCCGGAGATCGGCGGGGCGGCGGCGGACGCCCTCCTCGACCTGCTGGAACCGTCCCCTGCGGGGCAGGACGCCGCCGCCGCCCTCTCCCCCGTCCCGCCGACGCTGATCGTTCGCGAATCTACCGGCCCCGCGCCGGACCCGGGCTAAGGAACGCCCCCTGTAGAGAGGAAGAGTCAAGACCATGAGTCACCGTACGACACGCCGCCCCGCCGCATTTACCCTCATCGAACTGCTCGTCGTTATTGCCATCATCGCCATTCTGGCGGCGATCCTGTTCCCAGTTTTCGCGCAGGCGCGCGAGAAGGCACGGCAGACGAGTTGTCTGTCCAACCTGAAGCAGATCGGCCTGGCGGTCGTCGCCTACACGTCGGACTTCGACGAGACTTTCCCGCCCGCCATCGACGGCAACTACATCCAGTGGTACAACCACGTCCAGCCGTACATCAAGAACGGCGAGACCTGGCAGAACGTCTCTTACGGCAAGGAGGGGGTTTACGACTGCCCCTCGTTCCCGGAGGACTACGGCCAGGGTCAGAACTATGGCGCGCACGACGACCTGTTCACGAACAACTGGGGCGCGAACGGCGCCGCGGCCCGCCCCACCATCCCCCTGTCGGCGCTGGACGCCCCGGCCGACAAGATCATCATCGCCGAGAAGGGGCGCAACGGCGCCGGCTGGAGCTACGAGCAGTTCCTGACCATGCAGTGGTGGTGGGCGGACAGCGTGATGACCGGCGGCCAGTACGACCCGGCCAAGGACAACAGTAACGTCTCCATCCGCCCGAGCCACGACCGCGACCTGGAGTCGCCGACGTCGAACTGGGAGGGGCCGCGTACCGTGCGCTACCGGCACAGCGGCAACCTGGTCGCCGCGTTCGCCGACGGGCACGCCAAGGCGATGCCCCGGGGAAGCGTCAAATGGTACCGCAACGTCTACGTGCCCGGCGTCTACGAGACAAGCATGGCGACCAACCCCGAGTACAAGTCCTGGTCGCCGAAGGCCCCCTTCTAAACTCTAACGAGGAGAACACCCGCCCATGAACGCCAAACGCCCAATGGTCCGGCGGATCGTCCCTGCCTTCGCCTTCGCGGCCGTCGCCGCCGCAGCCGTCCTTTCGACGGGCGGCTGCGGCAAGCAGGGCAAGCAGGAAGACGCGGGGGGCACGAGCGCCGCCGGTGCCGCCGCGCCGGGCGCCGCGTCGTCCGTCCCGCCCGAGGCCCGGGCCCAGATCCAGGCGGCCCAGCAGTCGTCCGCCGCCGGGCGGGCGGCCCGCGCGCCCCGGCCCAGACCGTAGCCGTGTCCCGCGCACCCGCGGCGGCCGGTCGGGCGTGGGTCACCACGCCCGACCGGCGGCTCCTTCTGCAATCTGCCCCGGTTTCCGCCGTCCCGCGGGACGCGGACGTCATCGCCGTGGACGAGGATCGGCGCGACCAGCCGATGCTCGGGTTCGGAGCGGCGCTCACCGACTCGTCCGCGTGGCTGCTGGACCGGCTGCCCGCCGCAAAGCGCGAAGAGACACTTCGCGACCTGTTCGACCCGAAGACCGGGAACGGCTTCTCGGTCGTCCGCGTGCCCGTCGGCGCGTCCGACTTCAGCACGCGGGGTTCCTACACCTACCACGACCTCGCCCCCGGCGAGAGCGACCCGCAACTCGCCCGATTTTCCATCGCGCATGACCAGCGATACACTCTGCCACTGCTGCGGCGCATCCGGCAGATCAACCCGGCGCTCGTCGTCATGGCATCCCCGTGGACCGCGCCCGCCTGGATGAAGAAGAGCCGGCACCTGCACGGCGGCTGGCTGGACTGGGCCGCGTACCCCGCCTACGCGCGCTACCTCGTGAAGTTCCTCGAAGCCTACGCGGCGGAGGGGGTCCCGGTGGACTACCTGACGATCCAGAACGAGCCGCGCCACGAGACGAAGTCGTACCCCTCCATGCGCATGGAGCCGCGCGACCAGGCGCGCTTCGTCCGCGACCACCTCGGCCCCGCGCTCGCCCGTTCCACCCTCCGTACCAAGCTGCTGGCGTGGGATCACAACTGGGACGCCCCGGAGTACCCGGTCGAGGTGCTGGGCGACGAAGGCGCGAGGCGGTACCTCGCCGGGGCGGCGTACCACGCCTACGCCGGGCGACCAGAGGCGCAGGATATGCTGCGCCGCGCCTTCCCGGACGCCGAGATCCACTTCACGGAGAGCAGCGGGGGCGCGTGGGCGACCGACTTCGGCGCGAACCTGCGCTGGGACGTAGAGACGCTGATCGTCGGAGCGGTACGACACGGCGCGCGCACGGTCCTGAAGTGGAACCTGGCGCTCGACCCGGCGCACGGCCCGCGAAACGGCGGCTGCGACAACTGCCGCGGCGTGCTGACCGTCGATCCGAAGACCGGCACGGTCGCGCGCAATGAGGAGTACTACGCCTTCGGCCATGCCAGCCGGTTCGTCCGCCCCGGCGCGCACCGGATCGGGTCGAGCGAGCCGAGCGACCTCCCGAACGCCGCCTTCCGCAACCCCGACGGCTGGCGGGTCCTCGTCTGCGCGGACAAGCGGGGCGTGGAACGAACGGTCGCCGTCCGCGACGGCGCGACGGCGGACGCATTCGCCCTCACGCTGCCGGCCGGGGGCATCGCGACCGTTACCTGGTAGAAACCTCGGCCCGACGGAGGTACACTTCGGGTAGCGCCCTCGACCGGCGCTCGCGAACCGTCGGGCCAATCTCTGCGCGCCGGTCTCAAGGAGGTTCCGCCATGAGCGCATCGCTGAAGAACAGCGTTCGGCGGCATCCGCTTGTCGCCTTTTTCGCGCTGGCTTTCGCCGTCACCTGGGCCATCGTCGTCCCGCTGGTCGCCGCGTCGCGGGGCCTGGTCGACATCCCCGCGAACTCCGCCCTCTGGTTTATGCTGCACGCCCTCGGGGCGGTCGGCCCCGTCGCCGCCGCGTTCGTCGTCACCGCCATCGCCGAGGGGCCGGAAGGCGTCGCCGACCTGCTCGCCCGCATGACCCGGTGGCGGATCGGCACGCGCTGGCAGCTCATGGCCGTCTTCAGCCCCTTCCTGCTGATGGGCCTGACCCTCGTCCTGCTGATCGTATTCGGCAGGCCCGCGAGCCGGTTCGGCAGCCTCGCCGCAGCAATGGCTACCCCGTTCTGGCTCACGAACCTGCTCGTCACCGCGCTCGCCTACGGCATCGGCCAGGAGCCCGGCTGGCGCGGCTTCGCCCTCCCCCGGCTGGAAGAGAAGTACGGCACGCGCGGGGGCACGCTCGTATTGACGCTGCTCGTGGCGGCGTGGTACCTGCCGCTCTTCGCCTACCAGTACGTCAATCTCGGGCTGGTCGGGACGCTCGGCTTCCTGGTGAGCCTGCTGGCCATCTCGCTGTGGCTCACGCACCTCTACAACTCCACGAGCGGCAGCGTCCTCGCGACCACGCTCTGGCACGTCGGCTGGACCGTCGCGCTGTTCGTGGGGGCGGCCCTCGCGCCGGAGGCGAACCCGGTCGCGAACTTCCTGCTCGTCTTCATCGCGGGCCTGCTGATCATCCCGATCAGCGACGAGCACGTGCCGCGCTACTACCACCGGACGACGTAGCCGCGTCGCCACCCGGGCGGAGCGAAAGCTCCGCCCGGGGCTCCCCTGGCATTGCCTCCGTTCCGGCGCTCGTGGTACAATCGCGCGACGGTGAACGTCCGTTCGACTCCCGCCCCCCGTACCTTCCGGGAACCCCTGGGCCGCGGGTCGGTTCCTATAACGGAGACCTTGCGACATGCCTTCCCAGACCCGTCCTGCCCCCTCTGCCAGAGCCGCCGCGAACGGCACCGCCCCCGCTGCCGTCGGCGGCGGCCCCGTCGTCCACGACAGGATCGTCGTGCGCGGCGCGCGCCAGAACAACCTGAAGAACATCGACGTCGAGATTCCGCGCGACAAACTGGTGGTCATCACCGGGCTGTCCGGCTCCGGCAAGTCTTCGCTCGCCTTCGACACCCTCTACGCCGAGGGGCAGCGCCGCTACGTCGAGTCGCTCTCCGCGTACGCCCGCCAGTTCCTGGGGCAGATGGACAAGCCGGACGTGGACCAGATCGACGGCCTCTCACCCGCCGTCAGCATCGACCAGAAGTCCACGTCCCGCAACCCCCGCTCGACCGTCGGCACCGTCACCGAGATTTATGACTACCTGCGCCTGCTCTACGCGCGCGTCGGCAAGCCGCACTGCCCCAACTGCGGCAAGCCCATCACGCAGCAGCAGCCCGAGCAGATCGTCGATCAGGTCATGTCGCTCCCCGAGGGCACGCGCCTCCAGGTACTGGCCCCGATCGTCCGGGGCCGCAAGGGCGAGTACCGCAAGGAGTTGGAGGACGTCCGCAAGGAGGGCTTCGTCCGCGTCCGCATAGACGGCGAGGTACACGAGGTCACCGACGACATCCAGCTGGACCGCTACAAGCAGCACGACATCGACGTGGTGGTGGACCGCATCGTGGTCAAGGAGGGCGTCGAGAAGCGGCTCGCCGACTCCGTCGAGACCGCGCTGAAAAAGGGCAAGGGCCTGGTCGGCGTCGAGATCATCGGCGGCGAGGACCTCCTATTCTCGGAAAGCTTCGCCTGCACCGACTGCGGCATCTCGCTCGGCGAGATCGAGCCGCGCACCTTCTCGTTCAACAGCCCGTTCGGCGCGTGTCCCACCTGCCACGGCCTCGGCACCCAGACCGAGTTCGACCCGGATCGGCTCATCACCGACCGCAACCTGAGCATCGGGCAGGGCGCGATCCAGTACTTCGTGCTGAAGTCGGGCAAGGACGTCATGTCCGAGCACCGCACCGCGCTCTTCGCGGCGGTGGCGAAGAAGCTCGGCTTCACGATGGACACGCCCATCAAGGACCTGACCCCGGAGCAGTACAAGGCATTGCTGCACGGCATCCCGGGCAACGTCACGATGGAGTTCCGCAACCGGTTCGGGCGCACGCGCCACTTCGACACGGAGTTCCCGGGCGTACTGGCGATCATGCAGCGCCACTACGGCGAGACGACGAGCAACTACGTCAAGGAAGACCTGGAGCAGTACATGTCGTCCAAGCCGTGCCCGGACTGCCAGGGGCGGCGGCTGAAGCCGGAGGCGCTCGCGGTCACGTTCGGCGGCGCGAACATCGCGGACCTCACGGCCCGGAGCATCGAGCGCGCCTTCGCCTTCTTCAACGAGGCGGAGCCGGACCTATCCGAGCGCGAGAAGACGATCTCCCGGCAGATACTCAAGGAGATTCGGACACGGCTCGGGTTCCTGCTGGATGTCGGCCTGAACTACCTGACCCTGGACCGGGCCGCGGCGACGCTGGCGGGCGGCGAGGCGCAACGTATCCGGCTGGCGACCCAGATCGGGTCCGGCCTGATGGGCGTGCTGTACATCCTCGACGAGCCGAGCATCGGGCTGCACCAGCGGGACAACGCGCGCCTGATCGACACGCTGATCCACCTTCGGGATCTGGGCAACACCATCCTCGTGGTCGAGCACGACGAGGAGACGATGGCCGCCGCCGACTGGATCATCGACATCGGCCCCGGCGCGGGCGTCCACGGCGGCCAGGTCGTCTCCGAAGGGCCGCTCAAGAAGGTGATGGCGGACAAGGATTCGGTCACGGGGGCGTTCCTCTCCGGGCGGCGCAAGATCGAGGTGCCGGCCGAGCGGCGCAAGCCGAACGGCAAGTACCTGCGGGTGAAGGGCGCGCGCGGCCACAACCTGAAGAACGTCAGCGTCGACATACCGCTCGGCACCCTGACCTGCGTCACCGGCGTCTCCGGGTCGGGCAAGTCGACGCTGGTGCAGGAGACCCTTTACCCGCGCCTGATGGCCGCGCTCTACGGCTCGCACACCGTCTGGGAGTCGCACGACACCATCGAGGGCATGGAGAACGTCGACAAGCTGATCGACATCGACCAGTCCCCCATCGGGCGCACCCCGCGCTCGAACCCGGCCACCTACACCGGCGTCTTCGACCAGATACGCGAGCTGTTCTCGCAGACCGGCGAGGCGCGGATGCGCGGGTACGGGCCGGGCCGCTTCTCGTTCAACGTCAAGGGCGGGCGCTGCGAGGCGTGCAAGGGCGACGGCATTCTCAAGATCGAGATGGTCTTCCTACCCGACGTCTACGTCCCCTGCGAGGTCTGCAAGGGCAAGCGGTACAATCGCGAGACGCTGGAGGTCAAGTACAAGGGCAAGTCGATCTCCGAGGTGCTGGCGATGACCGTCGGCGAGGCCGTCGAGTTCTTCCAGGCGATCCCCTCGATCTCGCGCAAGCTCCAGACCATCGCGGACGTCGGGCTGGACTACATCCGCCTCGGCCAGCCCGCGACCACCCTCTCGGGCGGCGAGGCGCAGCGGGTGAAGCTCGCGACCGAGCTTTCCAAGCGCGCCAACGGCCGGACGCTCTACATCCTGGACGAGCCGACCACGGGCCTCCACTTTGCCGACATCGAGAAGCTGCTGGCGCTGCTCCAGCGGCTGGTCAGCACCGGCAGCACCGTCCTGGTGATCGAGCACAACCTCGACGTCATCAAGTGCGCCGACTGGCTGATCGACATGGGGCCGGAGGGCGGCGACCGGGGCGGGAACGTCGTCGCCGCCGGCACCCCCGAGGAGATCGCCGAGGTCAAGGAGTCCCACACCGGCCGCTACCTCAAGAAGGTCCTCACCGGCCAGAGCCTCATCGCCGGCAAGTAGGGTTTCGCGGGCGCACGGTAGAACAGGTTACCGCCCCCGCCGCACGCCGCGGCGGGGGCGGTATTCCGTTTCAGAAAGACCGTACGCTCGATGAAGCCGAACATCGTGCTGATCATGACCGATCAGCAGCGCGCCGACCTCGCCCGGCGCGAAGGGTATCCGCTGGACACCATGCCGTTCGTGGACGGCCTCGCCGCCGAGGGCACGTGGTTCAGCCGCGCCTACACGCCCGCGCCCGTGTGCATGGTCGCACGCGCCGCGATGCTGACCGGCCGCTACCCCAGCGCGAACCGGGTGCGCACCAACTACAACGCGGAAGACCTCTACGCCGCAACCGACATGATGCGCCACTTCCGAGAGGCGGGCTACGCGACGGGGCTGAGCGGCAAGAACCACTCCCACCTGACCCCGGGCGACGTGGACCTCTGGTTCCACGCCGGGCACGTCGGCGCGGACGACGCCCGGGACGACGCGCGGCTTAAAGAATTCGACCGGTTCATCGGCACCATGCACATGCACCTTCACACGGAGCCGACGCCGTTCCCGGTCGAGTACCAGTTGCCGCACCGCATCGTGGACCAGGCCCGGTCCTGGATCGAGACGCTGGAGCGCGACCGGCCGTTCCTGCTGTGGATGAGCTTCCCGGAGCCGCACAACCCGTACCAGGTTCCGGAGCCGTACTACTCCCTTTTCCCGCCGGAGGCGCTGCCGCCGGTGCAGTACGGGCCGGAGGCGCTGCCGACGAAGGGGTTCGGGTACGAATGGTGCCGCCGGTCGTTCGAGGGCGCGTTCCCGGACTATGCCGCAACGAT
>DATLHN010000276.1:0-20614 GCA_035539875.1 Armatimonadaceae bacterium | reverse complement strand
AAACCGCCCCGTCGCCGCCCACCGCTCCGGGCGCCGGGGAAGCCGCGTTCGGCGACGAGCCGCCTGCCGCCGCCTCTTCCACTTCGGAGAAGTTACGCGCCCCCGGCGACGGCACCGTCAACCTGAACAGCGCCACGTCGGAGGAACTGCAAAAGCTCCCGGGGGTCGGCCCCTCGACCGCCGAGAAGATACTCGCCTACCGCCAGCAGATCGGCCGCTTCACGGACAAAAAGCAGATCATGGACGTCCGGGGCATCGGCGACAAGAAATATGCGAAGATGGAGCCGTTCCTGGCGCTGTAGCGGCTACTTGCTGTCGAGTCGGGCGGCGCAGGTGGTGGGTGTGAATCGCGGCAGGAGGTGCTCGCCGAAGCGCTCGGCTTCGTCCTTATGCGGGTAGCCGGAGAGGATGAACGATTCGACGCCGAGGGCCATGTAGTCGCGCAGTTTGCGCTCCACCTGGTCGTAGCTGCCGACGACGGCCGTGCCGCAGCCGGGACGGCCGCGCCCGACGCCGGTCCACAGGAAGGTGTCCGCCCACTCGCCCTGCTCCAGAAGCGCGTTCTGCCGCGCCTTGCCGACGCTGTCCCGGTCGAGCGCGCGCTGGCGGATGGTCTCGCCGACGTCGGCGGAGAGGCGCGACACCAGCCGGTGCGCCGCCTCGTGCGCTTCCGATTCCGTCGCGCGGGCGATGACGTGGACCCGCAGGCCGAAGAGCAGTTCGCGCCCAAAGCCGTCGGCGCGGCGGCGCATCTCGGCAATGCCGTCGCGGATGAACGGCACCGTGTCCCCCCAGAACAGGTAGACGTCCGCCTCGGCAGCAGCGGCCTCCTTCGCCTCGGGCGAGCCGCCGCCGAAGTAGAGCGGCGGGCCGCCGGGCCGCACCGGCTCGGGCAGGTCGCGCTTCAGGTCGAGATTGTAGTACTCGCCGTCGAAGGACACCCGCTCGCCCTGGGGCGTCCGCCAGAGCGCCTTGAGGACGTGCATGAACTCGCGCGTGCGCCGGTAGCGCACCGCGCTCGATTCGGGCGGCAGCCCGGCCAGCGGCGAGGAGATGACGTTGACGTTCAGCCGCCCGCCGAGCATCCGGTCGAGGTTCGCGGCGGCGCGGGCGAACATCGGCGGGTGGTGCTCTCCCACGCGCACGGCGGGCAGGAGCTGCATCTGCCGCACCTCGCGGGCGACCGCCGCCGCCATCGTCCACGAGTCGACGCCGGTGTTGAAGCCAGAGGGCAACAGGATGTTCCGGAAGCCCGCCGCGTCGGCGGCGAGGAGAACGTCGCGCACGTGCTCCGGCGTGGAGGCGAGAGCGGGGCCCGGCACGCCCAGGAACTCGCAGTCGTCCTCGCAACACGGCGCGAACCACCCCATCTCGACGGGTCGGTCCGTAGCGGCGTCGGGAATCTCCATGGCATCAGGTATTACGGTTTGCCGGAGGCATCTCCTGCCGCACGCCGACGCGCGGTCCGCCTGCGTAGCGTGTCCGTCTGCTGGGTATATGCAGGCAAGCTACCATGCCGTCTGCCGCCACCTCCTGGTTTCTTGTCGCCGGGGTCCTGCTCGTACTCATGGCCCTCGCGGGTTCCGTCCTCAAGCGCCTGCCGCTTTCTACCGCGATCCTCTACCTGCTCGCCGGGGTCGCCGTCGGTCCCTACGGGTGGAAGCTCGCCCGGCTCGACCCGCTGGACGCCGCGCCGCTGCTGGAAGTGCTCTCCGAGGTGGCGGTACTCGTCTCCCTGTTCACTACCGGGCTCAAGCTCGGGCCGCCGCTCACCGACAGGCGCTGGTGGGTGCCGATCCGGCTCGCCTTCGGGGGGATGGCGCTCACGGTCGGCCTGATCGCCTTCGCCGGCGTGACGCTCCTCGGCCTGCCGCTCGGCGCCGCGATCCTGCTCGGGGCGATACTCGCGCCCACCGACCCCGTACTGGCGTCCGACGTCCAGGTGGAGCACCACGAGGACCGCGACCGCCTGCGGTTCGGCCTCTCCGGCGAGGCGGGACTCAACGACGGGACCGCCTTCCCGTTCGTCATGCTCGGCCTCGGACTGCTCGGCCTGCACGACCTGGGCAGCGGCATCGAGCGGTGGGTGGCCGTGGACGTGCTCTGGGCCGTGGCCGGGGGCCTGGGCGTCGGCTTCGGCATGGGGTGGCTGATCGCCCGCCTGGTTCTGCACCTGCGCCGGGTGCACAAGGAGGCGGTCGGCCTCGACGAGTTCCTCACGCTGGGCCTGATCGCCCTCTCCTACGGCGTCGCCCTCCTGCTCCACACCTACGGCTTCCTGGCCGTCTTCGCGGCGGGCCTGGCGCTGCGTCGGATAGAACGGCATGAGTCGGACAGGGCCGAGCACGAAGGTCCTGCTGCGGGGGTGGCAGCGTCGCCGGGGAAGACGGATTCCGGCGAGGGGCCGGTGGAAAAGGAGAGCGAGGACGAGCAGGTCGCTTCCGACCCGGCAACGGACGCGCAGACGGCCCCGGGTTATCTGGTCAAGACCGTGCTCTCGTTCAACGCGCAGCTGGAGCGCATTGGCGAGGTCACCCTGGTGCTGCTCCTCGGCGCGATGCTGACCCCGAGCCTCCTCCCCGCGGACGCGCTCTGGTTCGTGCCCCTACTGTTCCTGGTGATCCGCCCGGCGGCCGTCGTCGTCAGTCTGGCCCGCTCCCGGACGACCCGCATGCAGCGGATGCTGATGGCCTGGTTCGGCATCCGCGGGATCGGCTCGGTCTACTACCTGACCTACGCCATCAACCACGGCCTCCCGGAGCCGCTGGCGCGGGAGATCGCGGGCCTGGTCTTCGCCACGGTCGCCGTTTCCATCTTCGTCCACGGCATCTCCGTGACACCGATCATGAACCGCTACCAGGAGAAGGGGAAGCAGCACTGAGCGCGTAGAGGGGGCCGGAGGATTCCTGCGGGACGGGGGCGAAAAGACCGGAAGAAGTCACACTTTTCACCGATCACCGAGAGTCCCCTCCCCATGACCTTCCGTCGCCTTCCCGCGCGGCGCGGCGGCGCGCCGCTCGCCGCGCTGCTGCTGTCCGCCCTCGTCGCCTCCGCGCTTCCCGCCCGCCATGCCCTCGCCGCGCCTGCGGCGGCGGCGAAAGCGGGCGTCTCGGCCGAGCGGCTGCGCAGCGAGTACCGCGAGAACCCGCTCGGCGTAGATACGCCGCGCCCGCGCCTGTCCTGGGAGCTGCGCGCCGCCGCCGCGAGCGAGCGCGGCCAGCGGCAGACGGCGTACCAGGTCCTGGTGGCGCGCGACGAGAAGACGCTGCGCGCCGGGCGGGGCGACCTCTGGGACAGCGGCAGGGTCGCCTCCGATCAGACGATAGCGGTGGCGTACGGCGGCAAGGCTCCGGAGACGGGCGCGCGCTGCTGGTGGACCGTGCGCGTCTGGGACCGCGACGGGAACGTCTCGGCCTACTCGCGGCCCGCGTTCTGGGAGATGGGCCTGCTCCGGCCCGAGGACCGGGCGGGCGCGTGGATCACGGCGGCGGCCCCGGCGGACCGGGAGGCGGCGCTCTTCACCGGCGCGAACTGGGTATGGCACGACGAGGGACCGGGCAGCCCGAGCCCCGCGCAGGGCGCTCCCGCGGGCGAGCGCCTGTTCCGCGCCCGCTTCCGCGTGCCCGCGGGGGTAAAGGCGGCGACGCTCGACATTACCGCGGACAACCGGGTGACGGTGTACGTCAACGGGCGCGAGGCGGGCAAGAGCGGCGACGGCTCCGAGGATTGGCGCAACCCGCTGCGGCTGGAGATCGGCCCGCTGCTCCGGCCCGGCGAGAACGTGATCGCGGTGGCCGCCACGAATATGGACGGCCCCGCCGGGCTGATCGCGCAGCTGCGCGTCGGCAGCGATGGCGTGCTCACGACGGACGCGGCCTCCTGGCGCTCCGCGCCTACCGCGCCGACCGGCTGGCAGGCCCCGGAGTTCGACGACTCGGTGTGGAAGCCGGTGCGCGTGGCCGCGCCCTATGGGGAGGGCCCGTGGCGTACGCTGCGCCGCGACGGCGGCGTCGGGCCGGGCCGCTACCTGCGCCGCGAGTTCTCGCTCGGCAAGCCGGTGCGCCGGGCGCGCCTCTACGCCTCCGCGCTCGGCGTCTACGAGCCCTACGTCAACGGCAAGCGGGTGGGCTCGGACGTCTTCGCCCCCGGCTGGACCGACTACAAAAAGCGCGTCCACTACCAGACGTACGACGTCACCGGCCACCTGCGGCGGGGCGCGAACGCGCTCGGCATCGTCCTCGGCGACGGCTGGTACGCGGGGCACGTCGGCCTCGCCGGGCGCGGCGTCTACGGCCCGACGCCGCTGGCCTGGTGCCGCCTCCGGGTGGAGTACGCGGACGGCACGGACGAGGTCGTGACGACCGACGGCTCCTGGCGCGGCAGTGTCGCCGGGCCCGTGGTCGGCTCGGACATGCTCATGGGCGAGAACTACGACGCCCGCCGCGACGCCGCGTTCGCCGGGTGGAACGCGCCGGGCTACCGCGAGCCGGGCGGCGGCGTCTGGACCGCGGCGGTCGTCGGCAAGCCCACGGCGGGGGCGCTGGAGGCGCAGCGCGGCCCGTCCGTCCTGCGCCACGAGGACCTGAAGCCCCGTGGCATCACCGAGCCCAAACCCGGCGCGTACGTCTTTGACCTGGGCCAGAACATGGTCGGGTGGGCGAAGCTGAAGGTGAAGGGACCGGCGGGCGCGACCGTCCGGCTGCGCTTCGCCGAGATGCTGAACCCCGACGGCACGGTCTACACCACGAACTACCGGAGCGCGCGCTGCACCGACAACTACACGCTGCGGGGCGCGGCGGGCGGCGAAACGTACGAGCCGCGCTTCACGTTCCGCGGCTTCCGCTACGTCGAGGTGACGGGTTGGCCCGGCGGCGGCAAGCCGGGCGCGGACGCGGTGACCGGGGTCGTGCTGCACTCGGAGATGCCGGTGCGCGGGCGCATGGAGACGTCGCTGCCGATGGTCAACCAGCTCCTGAAGAACATCGACTGGGGCCAGCGCGGCAACTTCCTCGCCGTGCCGACCGACTGCCCGCAGCGCGACGAGCGGCTCGGCTGGATGGGAGACGCGCAGATATTCGTCTGGACCGCCGCCTACAACCGGGACGTCGCCGCCTTCTTCGACAAGTGGCTGGTGGACGTGGACGACGCGCAGTCGGCGGCGGGGGCGTTCCCGGACGTCGCGCCGCGCGTCGCGGCGGGCGAGGGCACGGCGGCCTGGGGCGACGCGGGTGTTATCTGCCCCTGGGCGATGTACGTCATGTACGGCGACCCGCGCTTCCTGGAGGACCACTACCCGGCGATGACCCGCTGGGTCGACTACTGCGAGAAGAACAGCAAGGACCTGCTGCGCCCGGCGGCGGGCTACGGCGACTGGCTCTCGATCCGCGCCGACACCCCGAAGGACGTCCTCGCCACCGCCTACTTCGCCTACTCCACGCGGCTGGTCGCCCGAGCGGCGGCGGCGCTCGGCAAGACCGAGGACGCCCGCAAGTACGAAGCCCTCTTCGGGCGCATCCGGGACGCGTTCCAGAAGGCGTACGTCTCGCCCGACGGGAAGATCAAGGGCGACACCCAGACCGTCTACCTGCTCGCCCTGCGCTTCGACCTGCTGCCGGAGAGCCTGCGCGAACCGGCGGCGCGGCGGCTGACCGCGGACATCGCGGCGAAGGGCGGTCACCTTTCTACCGGGTTCGTCGGGGTCGGCTACCTGTGCCCGGTTCTCTCTCAGACCGGCAACGACGACGTGGCGCACCGCCTGCTGAACCAGGAGACGTTCCCCTCGTGGCTTTACTCCATCCGGCAGGGCGCGACGACGATCTGGGAGCGGTGGGACGGCTGGACGCACGACAAGGGCTTCCAGGACGCGGGCATGAACTCGTTCAACCACTACTCGTTCGGCTCCGTGGGCGAATGGCTCTTCGGGGACGTGGCGGGCATCGCGCCCGACCCGGACGCCCCGGGATTCCGCCGCGTGGTCGTGCGGCCCCGCCCCGGCGCGCCGATGACCTGGGCGCGCACCTCCTACGAGTCGGTGCGCGGCCCGGTCCGGACCGAGTGGCGGCGCGAGAAGGGGCGATATGACCTGAAGGTGTCGGTGCCGCCGGGCGCGACGGCGACGGTGTGGGTGGCGTCCCCCGAGCCGGCCCGCGTGACCGAGGGCGGGCGCGACGCCCGTTCCGTTCCGGGCGTGCGTTTCGTGCGCGCGGATGCCGGGCACGCCGTTTTCGAAGTACAATCGGGTAACTACGCATTTTCCGCACCTCTATAGAGCAGGACGCATGAAACCTTTACGCGAATCGGGCAGGACGGCGGCGGCGTTCGGAGCCGCACTGGGCACGGCGGCACTGGTGCTGACCGCGCTCGCTACGCAGGCACAGCCGCCGAAGAAGGCGGCTTCGTTCGCGGCGCCCCCCGCGGCGGGGTCGGCTCTGGCGACTGCCGAACCGGAGTTCCTCTACAACCGCGACATTCGGCCGATCCTGTCGGAGAACTGCTTCGCCTGCCACGGGCCGGACTCCGCCTCGCGCAAGGCGGGCCTGCGCCTCGACAGGTTCGCGGACGCCACCGCGAAGCGCGACGGCGGCGGACTCCCGGCCATCGTCCCCGGCGACCCCATCAACTCCGAGCTGACGCGCCGCATCCTGAAGCCCGAGGGCGACCCGCTCCAGATGCCCCCGAAGAGCAGCCACAAGTCGCTGACCGCCTCGCAGCGGCGCGCGGTGCTGCTCTGGATCGAGCAGGGGGCGAAGTACGAGGCGCACTGGTCGTACCTCCCGCCGAAGCGCCCCGCCGTGCCGAAGGTGAAGAACGCGGCGTGGGTGCGCAACCCCATCGACGCCTTCGTCCTGGCCCGCCTGGAGAAGGAGGGGCTGAAGCCGTCGCCGCCCGCCGACCGGGCGACGCTCCTGCGCCGCGTCTCGCTCGACCTGATCGGCCTGCCGCCGACGCCCGAGGAGGTGGACGCGTTCGTCACCGACGCCCGCCCGGACGCCTACGAGCGGCAGGTGGACCGACTCCTCGCCTCCCCGCACTACGGCGAGCGGTGGGCGCGCATCTGGCTGGACCTCGCGCGCTACGCGGACACGAACGGCTACGAGAAGGACGGCCCGCGCGTCATGTGGCCCTGGCGCGACTGGGTCATCGACGCCCTGAACCGCGACATGCCCTTCGACCGGTTCACGATCGAGCAGCTCGCGGGGGACCTCCTGCCAAACGCCACCGTCTCCCAGCGCGTCGCCACCGGCTTCCACCGGAACACGATGCGCAATGAGGAGGGCGGCGTGGACCAGGGCGAGCAGCGCTGGCTGACCCAGGTGGACCGGGTCGGCACCACCGGCGCGGTCTGGCTCGGCTCGACCGTCGCCTGCTCTCAGTGCCACGACCACAAGTACGACCCGTTCCCCCAGCGCGACTTCTACAAACTCCTCGCCTTCTTCGACAGCACGGAGGAGCCCTCGCTGCCGCTGCCGACGCCCGAGCAGACGGCACGCAAGGCGCAACTGGACGCGCAGATCGCCGCCGAGACGGACAAGGCGAAGCAGGAGGCGCTGAAGAAGGAGGCCGCCGCCCTTCGCATCCCGACGACGCTGGTCCTGGCCGAAAAGAAGGGGGCGGCCGCGGGCGTGCCCACGACGCCGCTGCGGATAAAGGGGGCCTACCTCAGCCCGGGCGAGGCGGTCGCCTGCGGCACGCCGGAGGCGCTGGGTGTGATGCCCGCCGCACTGCCGAAGAACCGGCTCGGACTGGCCCGGTGGCTCGTGTCCCCGACCAACCCGCTGACCGGGCGCGTTCAGGTCAACCGCGCGTGGGAGGCACTCTGCGGGCGCGGGCTGGTGGAGACGAGCGACGACTTCGGGACCCAGGGGCAGTTGCCCTCACACCCCGAACTGCTGGACTGGCTCGCGACCGGGTTCGCCCGGCCCGCATCCGCCCCAAGCGGGGGCCTGGGCTGGAGCCAGAAGAAACTGCACCGCCTGATCGTCACCAGCGCCACCTACCGGCAGTCGTCGCGCGTGACGCCGGCGCTGCTCGCGAAGGACCCGGAGAACCGCCTGCTCGCGCGCGGTGCGCGCTTCCGGCTGGAGGCCGAGGCGATCCGCGACAACGCGCTCGCGGCGGGCGGCCTGCTCTCGCGCAAGGTCGGCGGCCCGAGCGTCTTCCCGGACCAGCCCGACGGCATCTGGAACGTCCCGTACAGCGGCGAGCGGTGGACCCTGAGCGAAGGGGCGGACCGGTGGCGGCGCGGCCTGTACACGTACTGGCGGCGCACGGCCCCGTACCCGGCGTTCCTGAACTTCGACGCCACCAGCCGCGAGTTCTGCACGCTGCGCCGCACGCGCACGAACACGCCGCTCCAGGCGCTGACCACCCTGAACGACACGGCGTTCGTGGCGGCGTCCCGCGCCCTCGCGAAGCGCATGCTCTCCGAGGCCGGACCGGACCCGCGCGCCCGGGTAGTGCGCGGCTTCCGGCTCTGCGTCGCCCGCCGTCCTAAGGACGCCGAGGCCGCGCGCCTCGTGGCGCTCTACGGGCGGATGCGCGCCCGGTACGCCGCCGACCCGGAGGCCGCGAAGGCCCTCGCGGGCGACGGCGAATCCGACGCCGCGGAGCGGGCGGCGTGGACGATGGTGGCGAACGTCCTTCTGAACCTGGACGAGACGCTGACGAAGGAGTGAGCGGGGTATACTGGCCCCGCGCCGGAACAACGACAGGGCGCAGCAGGAGGATCGATCCTATGCCGACCGCCGCCGTGGAGATCGTGGACGCCGCGCCGCTCGCGCCCGAGGAACTGGACCGGATCGACGCCTACTGGCGGGCGGCGAACTACCTCTCGGTGGGGCAGATCTATCTGATGGAGAACCCGCTGCTGCGGGAGCCGCTGCTGTCGGAACACGTCAAGCCGCGCCTGCTCGGTCACTGGGGGACGGTCCCGGGCCTCAATTTCCTGTACGCCCACCTCAACCGGGTCATCAACGCCCGCGACCTGAGCGTCCTCTACGTCACCGGTCCCGGCCACGGCGGCCCCGGACTGGTCGCCAACACCTACCTCGAAGGCACCTACTCGGAACTGTACCCGGAGGTGTCGCAGGACGTCGCCGGACTGGACCGCTTGTTCACCCAGTTCTCGTTCCCGGGGGGCGTCCCGAGCCACGTCGCGGCGGAAGTCCCCGGCTCCATCCACGAGGGAGGTGAACTCGGCTACGCCCTGGCGCACGCCTACGGAGCGGCCTTCGACAACCCCGGTCTGGTGGTGGCCTGCGTCGTGGGCGACGGCGAGGCGGAGACGGGGCCGCTGGCGGCCTCGTGGCACGCGAACAAGTTCCTGAACCCGGTCCATGACGGCGCGGTGCTGCCCATCCTCCACCTCAACGGCTACAAGATCGCCAACCCGACCGTACTGGCCCGGCTCCCGCGCGAGGAGCTGGAGAGCCTGCTGATCGGGTACGGACACCGTCCCTACTTCGTCGAGGGTGACGACCCGGCGGTGATGCACCAGCGCATCGCCGCGACGCTGGACGCCGTGCTGGACGAGATCGCGGCTATTCAGAAGCGTGCCCGTGAGGGGAACGGGGCGGGGGAACGGCCCGTCTGGCCGATGGTCGTACTGCGCACCCCCAAGGGCTGGACCGGACCGGAGGTGGTGGACGGCAAGCAGGTCGAGGGGACCAGCCGCTCCCATCAGGTGCCGGTCAGCGAGACGCGCAGCAACGCGGAGCACCGCAAGATTCTGGAAGACTGGATGCGCTCCTACCGCCCGGAAGAGTTATTCGACGAGGCGGGACGGCTGCGGTCCGACCTGGCGACGCTGGCCCCGAAGGCGGATCGGCGCATGGGCGCGAACCCCCACGCGAACGGCGGCCTGCTCCTCAAAGACCTGCGCCTGCCCGACTTCCGCGACTTCGCCGTGGAAGTCGCCCGGCCCGGGGAGGTTACCGGCGAGGCGACCCGCGTGCTGGGCAAGTTCCTGCGCGCCCTGTTCGAGGCCAACAGGGGGGCGAATAACTTCCGCCTCTTCGGCCCGGACGAGACCGAGTCCAACCGCCTGACCAACGTCTTCGAGGCGACCGATCGTACGTGGATGGAGGATGTGGTTTCCACGGACGAGCACCTCGGTCCGGACGGGCGCGTCATGGAGGTCCTGAGCGAGCACCTCTGCCAGGGCTGGCTGGAGGGATACCTCCTCACCGGGCGGCACGGGTTCTTCTCCTGCTACGAGGCGTTCATCCACATCGTGGACTCCATGTTCAACCAGCACGCCAAGTGGCTCAAGACCTGCCGGGACATTCCCTGGCGGCGGCCTATCGCCTCGCTCACCTACCTGCTCACGTCGCACGTCTGGCGGCAGGACCACAACGGCTTCTCCCACCAGGACCCCGGCTTCATCGACCACGTGGTCAACAAGAAGGCGGAGGTGGTGCGCGTCTACCTGCCGCCGGACGCCAACTGCCTGCTCTCCGTGGCGGATCACTGCCTGCGCAGCCGCGACAAGATCAACGTCATCGTGGCCGGGAAGCAGTCCGCGCTCCAGTATCTCTCGATGGAGGAGGCGATCAAGCACTGCACGGCGGGCATCGGCATCTGGCCGTGGGCGAGTAACGACCAGGGGGGAGAGCCGGACGTCGTGATGGCCTGTGCGGGCGACATCCCCACCCTGGAAACGCTGGCCGCGGTGGACATCCTGCGCCGGAACCTCCCCGACCTCAAGGTGCGCGTCATCAACGTCGTAGACCTGATGACCCTCCAGGACGACCGGGAGCACCCCCACGGCCTGAGCCTGAAGGCGTTCGACGCCCTCTTCACCACGGACAAGCCGATCATCTTCGCCTACCACGGCTACCCCTGGCTGATACACCGTCTCACCTACCGGCACACCAACCACGAGAACCTGCACGTCCGGGGATACAAGGAGGAGGGGACGACCACGACCCCGTTCGACATGGTCGTGCTGAACGATCTGGACCGCTTCCACCTGGTCATGGACGTGATCGACCGGGTACCGAAGCTGGGGTCGTCCGCCGCCCACCTGCGCCAGCAGATGCGCGACAAGCGGACAGAACACCGGGAGTACATCTGCCGGTACGGCGACGACCTGCCCGAAGTCAAGGACTGGAAGTGGTCTCACAGCTGAAGCTGTACCTGCTGCGGCACGGCGAGACCGAGTACAGCCGCACCGGTGGCTACTGCGGCGCGCTCGACCCGGAGCTGACACCCGAGGGCGCGCGGATGGCGCGGGAGTTCGCCGCCGCCTACTGGTCCCTGCCGTGGGCCGCCGTGTACGCCAGCCCGATGCGGCGGACGGTCGCCACCGCGCGGCCGCTGTGCGACGCAGTCGGCGTCCCGATGCAGACGCGCGACGGCCTCCGGGAGATAGCCTACGGCGCGTGGGAGGGGCTGACGCAGGAGGCGGTGAAGGAGCGCTACGCGGAGGAGTACGCCCACTGGATGACGGAGCCGGCGTGGAACGCCCCGTCCGGCGGCGAGACCGCGCAGCAGGTCGCCAGCCGCGCCACCCCCGTCGTTTCCGAGATCCTGGCGGCGCACGCGGAGGGCGGGGGCAACGTCCTGATCGTGTCGCACAAGGCGACGCTGCGCATCTTGCTGTGCGGCTTCCTGGGCATCGACCTCGGGCGCTACCGTGACCGGCTCGCCATGCCCGCCGGGGCCGTGAGCGTGGTCAGCATCGGAAAGTACGGCCCGCTGCTCGAAAGTCTGGGCGACCGCTCGTACCTGAGCGACGACCTGCGCCAGCGCGAAGGGACGTGACACCCCGGTGAACGACGGCATTCTCGTCCTGAACCCCGGCAGCGCCACGCTGAAGTTCGCCCATTACCGCGCGGAAGGCGTGCCGGAGTCGGAGGGGAGCGTGGAGCGGCTGGGGACGCCCGGGGCCGTCCTGAAGTGGCGGGGCAAACGCGCCCCCGAGCCGCTGCCGGGGGCGACGCCCGTCGCGGCGGCCGAGGCCGTCTTCGATCGCCTTGCGTCGGACGCCGTCTCGGCGGTCGGCTGCCGGGTGGTCATGGGCGGAGAGCGGTTCGTGGAGCCGACGCCGGTCACGCCCGAAATAATCGCCGAGATCCGCCGTCTGGGCGCGCTCGCGCCGCTGCACAACCCGGTCGCCGCGGACGTCCTGGAGGTCTGCCAAAGGCGACTGCCCGACGCGCCGCTCGTCGCCGTCTTCGACACGGCGTTCCACGCCACACTGCCGGAGGTCGCCCGGACGTACGCCCTGCCGCACGAACTGAGCGCGCGCGAACGGCTCCGGCGCTATGGCTTCCACGGCATCGCGCACCACTGGGTGTCCGACCGCCTGCGCGAGCATCTGGAAGACGTGGGACACCGCTCCGAGCGCTGCGTCACCTGCCACCTCGGGAGCGGGGCCAGCGTCTGCGCGGTGCGAAAGGGGCGAAGCGTGGACACGAGCATGGGACTGACCCCCCTGGAGGGGCTCGTCATGGGGACGCGCTCCGGGGACGTGGACCCCGGCCTGCTGCTGTACCTGCTGAACCACGCGGGCCTGTCGGCGGCGGAGCTTGAGGATATACTGAACCAGCGCAGCGGCCTTCTCGGAGTGTCGGGCGTGTCCGCCGACCTGCGCGACGTTCAGACCGCGGCAGACGCGGGCGACGACCGCGCGGCCCTGGCCATCGAACTCTTCGCCTACCGTGTGACGAAGACGATCGGCGCGTTCGCAGCGGCGATGGGGGGGCTGGACGCGATCGCCTTTTCCGGGGGGATCGGCGAGAACGGCGCGGACATGCGCGCCCGCATCTGCCGCCCGCTCGCCTTCCTGGGAGTAGTGCTCGACGGAGCGCGCAATGCGGCGGGACTGGCGGGGCAGGACGACCCGGCGCGCGTGAGTGCGGACGGGGCGACGGCAGCGCAGGTCTGGATCGTCCCGGCGGACGAGAGCCGCCAGATCGACCGCGAGGTCCGCCGCTGGCAGCAGGACAGGATGGACGGATGAGGAACGACCAGGAAACGCTCAGGGCAATCACGCGCCGCCACTTCTTCCGCCAGGCCGGGACCGGCGTCGGAATGGCCGCGCTCGCCGCCCTGCTCGGCGACGAGGCCGCGCTCGCCGCCGCGCCGCCGGCCCCACACTTCCCGGCGAAGGCGAAGCGGGTCATCTACCTTTTCATGGCGGGCGCGCCCTCGCAGATCGACCTCTTCGACAACAAGCCGAAGCTGGTCCAGTACAACGGCCAGAGCATCCCCGAGGAGATCATCAAGGGGGAGCGTTTCGCCTTCATCAAGGGGACGCCGAAGCTGCTCGGCTCGCCGCACGCGTTCGCGCGCCACGGCAAGAGCGGTCAGGAGATCTCCGCGCTCCTGCCGCACCTCGCCTCGGTCGCCGACGACATCGCCATCGTCCGCTCGGCGCAGACCGACCAGTTCAACCACGCCCCCGCCCAGATATTCTGCAACACCGGCCACGCGCTGCCGGGCCGCCCCGCGATGGGCTCCTGGCTCACCTACGGCCTCGGGAGCGAGAACCGCGCCCTGCCCGGCTTCGTCGTCCTGCTCTCCGGGCAGAACAACCCGGACGGCGGCAAGGCGTGCTGGGGCAGCGGCTTCCTCCCCACGTACCACCAGGGGGTGGAGTTCCGCTCGCAGGGCGACCCGGTGCTGTTCGTCTCCGACCCAAAGGGCATCGACCGCGCGGCCCGGCGGGCGTCGCTGGACGCCCTGCGCGACCTGAACCGCGCGCACCTCGCCGACTACGGCGACCCGGAGATAGGCACCCGCATCGCGCAGTACGAATTGGCCTACCGGATGCAGGCGTCCGTGCCGGAGCTGATGGACCTGTCGAAGGAGACGGCCGAGACGCTCGCCCTCTACGGGGCGGAGCCGGGCAAGGCGTCGTTCGCGAACAACTGCCTGCTGGCGCGCCGCCTCGCCGAGCGCGGCTGCCGGTTCATCCAGCTCTACCACCGCGGCTGGGACCACCACGGCGAGCAGATGGCGACCGACCTGAACACCGGCCTCCCGCGCCTCTGCCGAGAGGTGGACCAGGCGAGCGCTGGTCTCCTCAAGGACCTGAAGCGGCGCGGCCTGCTGGACGACACCCTGGTGGTCTGGGGCGGCGAGTTCGGGCGCACGCCGATGAACGAGGAGCGCAACGGCTCGAAGTTCCTGGGCCGGGACCACCATACGAAGGCGTTCAGCCTGTGGATGGCGGGCGGCGGCGTCAAGCCGGGGGTGACCATCGGAGCAACCGACGAACTGGGCTACAACGTCACCGAGGACCCGGTCCACGTCCACGACCTGCACGCGACGATGCTGCACCTGCTCGGCATCGACCACACCCGCCTGACCTACCTCTTCCAGGGACGACGCTTCCGCCTCACCGACGTCCACGGAAGCGTCGTCACGAAACTGCTCGCGTAGCGCGGGGCGAGGGCGGCGGGCAGGAATCGCCGCGCGCGTCCCGAACCCTATTGGCGTGAAGAACCTTCCCCTGCTCGCCGTCGCCGCGCTCGCCGCAGTCCTGCCCGCCGCCCTCGCCCCTTCGTCCGCTTCCGCCGCCGTGCCGCAGGAAACGCGCCCCGGCGGGCGGGCCGACCGGCCTAATGTCGTGGTGATCTTCACCGACGATCAGGGGTACGGGGACGTGGGCGTCTACGGCGCGAAAGGGTTCGCGACGCCGAACCTCGACCGGATGGCCGCCGAGGGCGTGCGCTTCACCGACTTCTACGTCGCGCAGCCGGTCTGCTCGGCGTCGCGGGCCGCGCTGCTGACCGGGTGCTACCCCAATCGGATCGGGCTCGGCAGCGTCGCGCTCGGTCCGAAGGCGCGCTACGGGCTGTCGTCCGAGGAGACGACGCTCGCGGAGGTGCTCAAGGGGCGGGGGTACGCCACCGCCGCCGTGGGCAAGTGGCACCTCGGGCACCTGCCGCCGTTCATGCCGCTGCGCCACGGGTTCGACCAGTTCTACGGCCTGCCCTACTCGCACGACATGTGGCGGCACCACCCGGAGAGCCCGCAGAGCTTCCCCGAACCGCTCCCGCTCTACGAGAACGAAAGGGTCATTAACCCCGAGGTCAAGCCGGAAGACCTGGACACGCTGACGGAGCGTTACACCGAGCGCGCGGTGCGCTTCATCGACGAGAACCGGGAGCGCCCCTTCTTCCTCTACCTGGCGCACTCGCTGCCGCACGTCCCCCTGGCCGTCGGCAAGAAGTGGCGCGGCACGTCGCAGGCGGGCCTCTACGGCGACGTCATCCAGGAGATCGACGCGTCCGTCGGCGCGGTGCTGGAGGCGCTGAAGCGCAACAATCTGGAGCGCGACACGCTGGTGGTCTTCACGACCGACAACGGCCCGTGGCTCTCCTACGGCGAGCACGCCGGGTCGGCGGGGCCGCTACGCGAGGGGAAGGGCACGTCCTGGGACGGCGGCGTGCGCGTGCCCTTCATCGCCCGGTGGCCGGGCCGCATCCCGGCGGGGCGCGTCTGCCGCGAGCCCGCGATGACGATCGACCTGCTGCCGACGGTGGCGCGCCTGGTGGGCGCACCGCTCCCCGCTCGGCCCATCGACGGCAGGGACATCGGCCCGCTGCTGTGGGGCGAGCAGGGCGCGAAGTCGCCGCACGACGCGCTGCTCTTCTACTACGGCGACAACCAGCTCCAGGCGCTCCGGTCGGGAAACTGGAAACTGGTGTTCCCGCACCAGTACCGCACCGTGGGCGACCAGCCGCCCGCGAAGAACGGCATCCCGGTGAAGTACCGTCAGGCGCGCGTCGGCGCGCCGGAGCTGTACGACCTGTCCGCCGACCCCGGCGAGGCGAAGAACGTCGCGGCGACCCACCCGGACGTCGTCGCGCGCCTGACGGCGCTTGCGGAGAAGGCCCGCGCCGACCTCGGCGACGGCCCGGACCGCAAGGGGGCGGGCGTCCGCCCGCCGGGCCGGACCGAGGAGAACCCCGGCGCCGACTAGCGCGTCGTCCCTGCGTACCCGCATTATTAACCCTCTCCTAAGGCCAATCTGCTGATCCTGGCAGGTAATAATGTCAGGATGCCCGTGGCGGGCAACATCCGTGCCCGCCCTCCTGTCCCATGGCGAAAGGAGAAGACAAGATGCAGCTTCTCAGGATGCGCGCGCTGCTCGCCGCTCCGGCCCTGCTGGCGCTCTGCTGCGCCGCCGCGGCGCACTCGCCTGCCCGCGCGGCCGTCCCCAAAGACGTCCGACTGACCCGGATCGGCACGTACGCCTCCGGCATCAATGCCGGCGCGGAGATCGTCTCCCACGATCCGAAGTCCCAGCGACTGTTCGTGGTCAATGCAAACCCCGAGGCCCCGGCGATCGACGTCCTCGACATCCGCGACCCGTCGAAGCCCGTAAAACGGTTCAGCATCCCGATCTCGCCGTACGGGGGCGGGGTCAACAGCGTGGACGTTTCCGGGGGCGTGGTCGCCGCCGCCGTCGAGGCATCGCCCAAGCAGGACCCGGGCAAGGTCGTGTTCTTCGACTCCGACGGCAACTTCCTGAGCCAGGTGACCGTCGGCGCGCTGCCGGACATGATCGCCTTCACCCACAACGGCAACTATGTGCTCACCTGCAACGAGGGCGAGCCGAACGCCGACTACACCGTGGACCCCGAGGGGTCGGTCAGCATCATCGACGTGCGCCGCGGCGCGAAGAAGGTGACGCAGGCGGACGTCCGCACCGCCGGGTTCGGCGCGTTCACGAAGGCGAATATCGACCCCCGAATCCGCATTTACGGGCCGGGCGCATCGGTCGCGCAGGACCTGGAGCCGGAGTACCTGACGACCTCGGGCGACTCGAAGACGGCCTACGTCACGGTCCAGGAGAACAACGCCCTCGCCATCGTCGACATCCCGTCGGCGACGGTGACTTCGCTCAAATCCCTGGGGTTCAAGGACCACCGGCTCCCCGGCAACGGACTGGACCCGAGCGACCGCGACGGCGGCATTCGTATCGGCTCCTGGCCGGTGTACGGCATGTACCAGCCCGACTCCATCGCTTCGTTCGTCTACCGGGGGCGGACGTATCTGGTGACCGCGAACGAGGGCGACGCCCGCGAGTACCTGGGCGTCCCGGGCTTCGTGGAGGAGGCGCGCGTCGGCGGCCTCACCCTCGACCCCGTCGCCTTCCCGAACGGCGCGCTGCTCAAGAGCAACGCGAACCTCGGACGCCTGACGGTCACCCGTACGCTCGGCGATCTCGATGGCGACGGTGACTACGACGCGCTGTTCCCCCTCGGGGCGCGCTCCTTCTCCATCTGGACCGCGGGCGCCGAACTGGTGTACGACAGCGGCTCGGACCTGGAGCGGATCACCGCGCTCGCCGTACCCACGGTCTTCAACTCCAACGGCGATCCGGGCACGTTCGACACCCGCAGCGACAACAAGGGGCCGGAACCTGAAGCGCTGACCCTGGGCGAGATCGACGGGCGGACGTACGCCTTCCTCGGGCTGGAGCGTACCGGCGGCATCGCGGTCTACGACATCACGGACCCGAATGCCCCGCGCTTCGTACAGTACGTCAACCCGACCGCGGCGGGCGAGTCGGCGGACGTCGGGCCGGAGGGCCTGAAGTTCATCAAGCGCGGCGACAGCCCGATCCAGAAGCCGCTCCTGGCGGTCGCCAGCGAGGTGAGCGGTACGACCACGATCTACCGGATCGACCCGATCAAGCAGTAACAGCGGTAGAAGACCGCGGGCCGGGTCGGCTTTTGGCGTCCCGGCCCGCGGCGTCCTACATCCAGCCGAGCGCCTGGTCCACGTAGCCGTGGAGGGCGTCCCAGTAGCCCGCGCCCTCGGCGGGCCGCTCGGTGGGAAGCTCGCGCTGGAGGACCCGGAGCGACTGGAGAGCGAGACGCGGCGCGAAGTCGCGCCGGGTCAGACCGCGCCGCCACAGGTACTGCTCCACGAACCCGGTGTGGACAAACGGGTAGCAGTCGTAGACCCACACCATCGCCAGGCCCAGGAGCGGGTCGCCGTAGTGGCCGAACGGACTGACGTACTCGGCGATCGGGTTCACCTTCATCCGGGCGTCCCCGGGCCAGCCGAGCGGGCCGTCCACCGGGTCCGGCCCGGGAAGTATCCGAAGGAAGTTGGGGAAGTAGTGCAGGTAGTCCGTGTAGACCAGCGGGTCACGGACGTCCGCCGCCGCCTCCCGCACCCTGGCGAGTGATGCGAGGAACCACGGGTCGGACAGCCACGGCCCTCCGGCGGCGACGATCCCTTCCGCCTGGTCGGTCAGGGTGCGCTCCGGCAGCGCCGCGCCGAGCGGGTCCGCCCGCAGGGCGTCGGTCGCGGCGTGCAGCCGGTCGATCCCCTCGAAGGCGCGCTCGGTCGCCAGCCGGATGCGGTGCGGCGTCCCGCCCAGTGTCCACAGGAGCAGGTTCTCCCCGCGCGGCGGCTCGCAGAGGCAGAGGTACTTCCCGCGGCCGTCCGGCGTCGGCCCCGAAAGGAGGCGCGGCGCGGGCAGCCCGACACGCTCCAGCACGGGCAGGAGCGCGGCGCTGCCCGGGTCGACGTCGCCCCGGAAATCGACCTCCTTCTCCGCGCCGCCTTCGAGCGCGAGCCGGACGCGCGGCGAAAACGGCATCCACGGCTCCGGGGAGTTGCGGGCCGAGAGTACCCGCGCGTCCGGGAAGGTTGCATTCAGAAGTGACAGGTGCGCCGTCGAGAGCGCGAACTCCGGCGGGGTGGTGGCAGCAGCAGCAGGCATGGTCGTTGTCGTCTCCGCGTTCGGGAACAGGGCGTGCAGCAGGTCGGCGCGCAGGAGCCGCTTGGCGGCCCTCAGTCGGCTGCGTACGGTGTTGACGGGCGCTTCCGTCAGGGCCGCCACCTCCTCCAGCGACCATCCGCCCGCGTAGTGCAGAAGCAGCGTGGTGCGGTGGGCGTCGGAGAGGCTCGCGACGGCCTGACGGATCGCGAAACGCTCGGCGAAATCCGCCTCCTCGCGCGCCGCCTCGTTCAGCGGCGCGATCGGCTCTCCCAGGCGCCGCGTGCCCCGGCGTCGCCGGTAGTCGGCGCACAGCGAGAGCGTCAGTTGACGCAGCCAGGCGGGAAAACGCTCCGTGTCCCGCAGGTCGGGGAGGCGCAGCAGGGCGTAGACGAGCGCCTCCTGCGCCACGTCCTGGGCGTCGTCGAAGTTGCCCAGAGCGCGGCAGGCCGTCGCCAGGGCGAGGCCGCGGTAGCGCTCCGCCAGTCGCTCCCCGGCCAGCCGGTTTCCGTTCCGCGCCTTGCGAATGAGTTGGGAGTCGGTTTCGAGCATCGTCACTGTATTAAGGCGCACCAAAACGCCGAAAGGGATCACAGCACGTTCCGCGTATTTCGCAGCGCACACGTGCCCCCGCTACTTCCCCGTTCATTTCGCGATTATCCCTTGACAATCGAAGCGCTTTTATGATAATTTCAGGCCAGTCGAAGCGCTTTACATAGAGGTAATTCTCGCGCGGACAGCCGAAGATGGCAACGATCTACGACGTCGCAAAAGAGAGCGGGTTCTCGCTCGCAACCGTCTCCAACGTCCTCAACAACGGTCCCCGACCGGTGAGGGCCGAGACGCGGCAGCGCATCCTCGCCACCATGCAGCGGCTCAACTACCACCCCAGCGCGGTGGCGCGCGGCCTCGCCCGGCAGCGCACCCACACCTTGGGCGTCCTCTTCGGCGTGGTCGAACCGTCCGCCGTCGTCCTCAACGCCTACTCCGCCGCCGTGTTGCAGGGCATTCTGACCGCCGCCGCGGACGACGGGTACAACGTCACGCACTACACCGCGCCCTGGCTCGACGCCGAGCGCTCCCTGTCCAGCTTCCGTGACCGCCGCAGCGACGGTCTGGTCGTGGTCGCCCCGCCGACCGACTCCGACCTGATGCCCGCGCTCGCCGGACTCAGGCTGCCGCTGGTCGCCGTCTCCTGGCCGTCCGAGCGGGGGGACATCCCGACGGTGGACGGGGACGACCGCATGGGCGCGCGCCTGGCGGTGGAGCACCTGCTCGGCCTCGGCCATCGGCGGATCGCGCACCTGATGGGGCACGCCAACCTGCTCAGTTCCGTGACGCGCCGGGATGTCTTCCTGGAAGTCCTGGGCGAGGCGGGGATCGCGCCGCCGCCCGGGTTCATCCTCCCCGGCGAGTATTCGACCGAGGCGGGGCACGAGAACGCGCGCCGCCTCCTGGACTGCCCGGACCCGCCGACGGCGATCTTCGCGGGCAACGACGAGATCGCGGTCGGCGTGGTGGAAGCGGCGCGCGAACTCGGGGTCAGCATACCCGGGCAGCTGTCCGTTGTCGGATACGATGATCGCCCGCTCTCCGGGCTGATGAGCCCGCGTCTGACGACGGTGCGGCAGCCGTTCGTCCAGATCGGCGAACACGCGGCTAAACTCCTGATACAGAGGGCGGAAGGGGAGGAGGTGGCGGCGGCCACCCACCTGCTAGCGCCCGAACTGGTGGTGCGCGAATCCACCGCGCCGCCGCGGACCGGAAACGACCGGCGGTCCCGCTGAACGGGTAAAGAAATAACTGGTATCGAGGTAGTCACGCGCTGTAAATGGCGACATGGATTGTCGCGAAAGGAACGACGATGAACTCCTGCACGCTCTCTCGACATACCCCGTCTCCGCGCGGCAAGCGGACCGGAGC
>DATLHN010000275.1:0-2774 GCA_035539875.1 Armatimonadaceae bacterium | reverse complement strand
GTCGCGCTGCCGCCCTACTACCCCGACCACCCGGCCGTGCGCGAAGACTACGCCGCCTACCTCGACAGCGCCGTCGAACTGGACCGAAAGGTCGGCGCGCTCCTGGCGCAGTTGGAGCGGGACGGCATGGCGGAGAACACCGTGGTCCTGTTCATGGGCGACAACGGCGAGGCGCACATCCGGGGCAAGCAGTTCTGCTACGAGGAGGGTTTGCGCGTCCCCTTTATCGTCCGCTGGCCGAAGGGCGTCGCCGCGCCCCGGGGCTTCCGCCCCGGCTCCGTGGACCGCGAACTTCGCCTCTCGATAGACGTTGCGCCGACTATCCTCGCTCTGGCGGGCGCGGCGATCCCCCCGAAGATGCAGGGCAGTCCGCTCTTCGGCGACAAAGCGGGGGCATCGCGCAAATACGCGTTCGGGGCGCGCGACCGCTGCGACGAAACCGCGATGACGCTGCGCACGGTGCGCGACCATCGCTACCGCTACATCCGCTCGCTGACGCCGCAGGTCCCCTTCCTCGCGCCGAACCGATACAAGGCGCAGCAATACCCGCTCTGGACGCTGCTCCCCCGGCTTCAGGCCGAGGGCAAGCTGACCCCGGAGCAGGCCGCCCTGTGCGCCCCGACCACCCCGCCAGAGCAGTTGTTCGACCTCCAGAGCGACCCCCACCAGGTGCGCAACCTCGCGGGCGACCCCAAGTACGCCGAGAAACTCACGGAGCTGCGCGCCGTGCTGGACCGCTGGATGGCCGACGTGAAAGACCCGGAGTCCCGTGGGTGAGGCAGCCTACGTGCGTCTCTGCTGCTTGGGCGGGAAGGTCTGAGGGCGGTTTGCCGCGTTTCACCGGTCGAAGAGCGCGCGAAGCTCGGCGACCTTCCCCGGCTCGCGCGGCGAGGTCCTGCTTCTCGCCTACGTCGCGCCGGAGGTCGTACAGTTCGCTCGCGCAACCCTCTTCCTTGACGACCAGCTTCCAGTCACCCCGGCGCACGGCGGAGAGGTTGGGCGCGCGGCGCGGCGTGCGCCAGGCGCGGTGTTCCGTGGTGTGCCAGAAGAGGGCGCGCTACGGCGGCAGTTTGCCCCGCCCGGTGAGCACGGGAAGCAGATCGGCCCCCTCCTGCTCGCGTTGCGACGGCACCATCTACACCGATTCAGGATGCCCTACGGGCGCGGTTCGCCGACGGTTTGCACTTTTAGGGGCTGCAAGAATAGGCCATTTCGTGGACGCTACCACAGCGAGGGAAGAGCAACAATCATAGGTACGCACTTTCGCGGGCAGGTCCAGAGTCCGAAAGGAGAGACCCGAGATGTCGCAGCAACTTGCCGGTTGTCCCCGACGGAAGATGGCGGCAGTGACCGCCCTGGCGGCGGTAGCAGTGACGATAGGGGCAATCGCGGGGACCGCGGGTGCGGCTCGCGCTCAGGTTCTGGATTCGCTGTACCAGTTCAATTTCACGGGGGTGACCAGTTCGACGCCTTTCAGCCCGACGCCCGGCAAACCGGTCAGCGGCTTCTTCCAGTTCGACCCCAATGAGTTCACTTCGCACTTGATCGAACCGGGACATGTTGAGTACCTCTATGGCTTTCCGGCTAATCACCCCAGCAGGCTCTCGATGCTGATCGGTGACGAAACCGTTACGGGCCTTCGGGGCATCGTTATAGACGTTTACAACGACTGGCGCGGGACGGGTACCCCGATTGACCGCTATATAATCACCGTCTACCCGATCGATTTCCCCATATACTGGCCGACCACGCCAAACCGCGACAGTTTCCTGAGACTGTCGTTCACTGACCTCACGGCGCACGCGCTGTGGTCCACAGACATGGTATTGGACTCGTGGCGCTTTCAGGCGTTTCCGTCACGGGCGGGATCGTTTGACCACCAGCGTAATCCGCTACCGCCGGAATTCAGGTTCTCGATCGACACGCTCACGAGCGGCACGGGAGTCCCCGAGCCAAGCACGTTGATCCTGGCGGGTCTGGCTGCGCTCACGACCGGCATTGTCGGCCTATTATCGCGTCAGCGTCGTCGACTGGCTCGCGTTCCTCAAAACGCAATCTCCACGGAGCGTATCGTTCCCTTGAAGGGGAACGGGCCGGTGTAGGGGCCGACCTCGCCCGCGTCATCCCGCCCGACCTGGAGGCCGTCCACCGGCTGCCGGGTGAACTTCGCCCGCCCGGACGACGTAGCGGGCTGACCGCCGTCCAGCGCGAGCTTCAGCTCGCCCGAGGCACTCAGCGAGGTGACGGCGGTGTGCTCTTTCTCCGCTGCCGCCGCGAGCGGCAGACTCACCTCGGCCGTCTGCCCGGCGTTCCGCACCAGGAAGGTCAGTCGCCCCTCCTTCACGTAGAGCGCGTAGCCGTTCTGCGTGCCGCCCTGCGCGACGATCACCCCGGCGGCATCGGGAACGCTCTCGAAGCGGGCCGTGATCGTGAAGGCGCGACCCACGAGCGCCGGGGCGTTCCCCCGCTCCAGCGTGTCGCCGCCCTTGAGGGTGAAGCGGGCGGCCCGGCTCCCCTGCTGCCCGGGACGACGCCCCGCGTTGCGATCCCGCCAGCCACCCAGCGGGAGGACGTTGGCGCGTGCCGCCCAGGCGTCCCAGGCCGCCGCCATCGCCTTCGCGCGCCCCGGCTCCTTCGCCGCCAGATCGGTCCGCTCGCTCCGGTCGGCGTCGATGTCGTAGAGTTCCCAGGGCTGGTTCTCCTTCGCGACCAGTTTCCAGCGCCCTTCGCGCACCGCCCGGTTTCCCTCGTGCTCCCAGAAGATAGGGTTGCGG
>DATLHN010000274.1:0-6469 GCA_035539875.1 Armatimonadaceae bacterium | reverse complement strand
GTCGTACGCCACTGCCGCCGCGAAAGTGACCGTCGCCGTGTCGCCCGGTTCCAGGTCGAGGACGTAGTGCTGCCCCAAGTGCAGCAGGCTCGGCCCGAAGATCGACCCGTTCCAGTCGGCGTCCGCGTGGGACTCGTCCGGCAGCACAAGTTTGCCGGAAGCGCGCCGCCGGAACTTCTCCGGAAAAGGGCTGACCTCCCACTGCGGTTCCGTCGCGCTCATCTCGGCGAGGTTGACGGTGTACGACGCACGCGTCAGCGACGCCCCCAGCGCGACCCACACGTCGCCGACGCCCTTCTCGGCCTGCACTCGGTGCGCGAACACCAAGCAGTCGTCCAGGACCTCCGGCGACGCCACGGACGCCATCCGCTTCCCCTCGACGAACGGCTCCTTCTGCTGAAGGGACCACTGGAGGAGGTGGAACCGCCGCCGCTCCCGGGGAATGCGTAGGCACTGGATCTCCCAATGGCAGGCAAACGTATTGCGCGCCGTTACCAAATGGCTTTCGAAGGCGACAAACGTGCGCAGTTTGGAGTGTCGATCCGCTTCATCGTCCCCGACGGAACTTTCCAGACCGCGCAAGCCGTCGCAAAGACGACTCCCCCGGAGTCGGTGAACGTTCCACTTCGGCCTGCCAGCCGACAGCGGCAGCGGTTTCCCCTCGTCATCGGCGACAATAACCGTAAACAGTCGATCCAGGCGGATGTCGGCGAAGAAAGCCTCATCCCAGAAGCCGGGGCGGTCGAGGTAGCGCGGGAACGTTGGGGCGAACAGTGCGCCTCTGCCGGAGGCCAGATACCACTTGTCCGATCGGGACAGACGCGCGAGCGTCTCCTCAGGGGTCATAGGGTCATTGTATCGGCTCATCGCCGATTTTCCCGGCGGCCAAGGGCTTGACGGCCCCGCGAGGGCGTGATAAGATTTTCGCGTTCCGCCTCTCCGGCGGGACCACTTTCCCCGTTAGCTCAGCGGCAGAGCATTCGGCTGTTAACCGAAGTGTCGGTGGTTCGAATCCACCACGGGGAGTTTCCGAAAGAGCGGGCGGCAATCACTACGTTGCCGCCCGCTCTTTCTTCGTTCCGTTCGCACCTCACCGCCTTCCCCGTAACCCGGCGGAAGTGGTAAAATGCCCGACGAAAGGGGCAAGCAGCGCATGCCGAAGTTTACCGTTTACTACTGGGTCCAGCGCGGCGACAAGGGGGTTTGCGTCGGCGAGACTACGGAGGCCGACAACCTCGACGCCGCGACCCGGTACGCCCAGGAGCGGCTGCTGAAGCCGTCGTTCTTCTTCGACTCGGTAGACCACGGGCGCGTGATTGTCGTGAGCGCGAACGTGCAGTACGTGGAGATCGAGGAGGGCGGCGCGAAGACGCACCACCTCAACGACTTCCCGGCGTAGTCCCCCCGTCGCCTATCACCCTCCAGAGGTCCGAGAATAGATCGACGCCCCCGTTCGGCCAGTCCAGCGGGGGCGTCTGCATCTCGCCCGGCCCGCAGATACGGCTGACACCCTCCCTCATCAGCGCCGCCCGCAGCCTGTCGGGGATCGCGCCCGCCACGCCGACGCACGAGACGCGACCCCGTGCCCACCCGAACCGGCTCACGACCTCCTCCACGCCGCCCCCCGCGCAGAGCGGGATTACGTACACGAACCCGTGCCCGACCGGCTCCGGCACGTCCACCGGCATCTGGCAGTGGGCCACGGTCCAGCGCAGGGAGGGATCGCCCACTACCTTGAACCCGGCGAACAGCGCCATGTCCCGCGCCCTGCGGATCGCGGCAGCGGTGCCGGGATCGGTCACCGGCGGCACTTCGAGCGAGACCGCGGTCCGTTCCAGGGCGGGGGGCAGCGCCTCCCCCAGTGCCTCGGCGTCAGCCGCGGACGGGGTGAAAATAACCTGCGGGGACAGACACCCCTGCTGGTCGAACGTCAGGACGTCCCGCGCGAAGCCAGATGCCGTTCCGTCCTGGTCCCCCTTCCCCGCCAGCCCGACGCTGATCGCGTGTCCGAACCCGAAGAACGGGGTGCCGGCCGGCGTCGCGGCACGAAGCGCCGTGATCGTCTCGTCCGAGCCGTAGGCCACGACCGCATCGGACGCGCGGCACAACTCCGCCGTGCGCCGGTCTTCGCCGGGGAAGTCGAGCAGTTCGACGCGAGACGCGACGGCGGGCGCGACCTCCGCAAGCGCCTCGACGAACAGCCGGGGCCAGAGCGTCTCGTCGCGGCTCATCTTGACGCGCACGCGCCGCGCCCCGGCCAGCAGCGCCGCGCACAGCGGCGGCCACGCCATCAGCGGCGTGTTCCCCGCCACGATAAGCGCGACCTCTCCTCCGGGCTCCCCCTCACTTCCGAGGGGCGGGGGGGGAGAGGTCATCCCCGGCAGCAGGGCGTCGAGCGACAGGCGTACCTGAGCCCAGGGGAATGCCGAACCCGGCGGCGGGGTCCAACCGGCGGCGAGCCGCCGCCGCCAGAGGTCGGCGACGGCGGCCAGGGCCGCGGCGCGATCGTGGCTTGTCGTGGGGAGTTCCATGGCGCTTCCTGCCCATTTGGGCGGTTCGGCGGGAGCCGCCCGGAGGTATAATACCGCTACCACCACTCGCCGGGAACCCGCCCCTATGTCCCGGCGTAGCACTTGTAAGCGCCAGCGGGCCGAGGCGTCAATTCGGCCCGACGACCCAACGGAAACGAAACCGACTGAATGGCACGTAATCGCGACAATCAGAATGATCGGGACGCGACCCGTTCCAACCGCGGGCGGGGAGAGTATGGGCGCATGAACGAGGAGACCCCGCGCTCGCTTGAGGACGAAGACCGTCCGATGTACGAGACGAGTATCCGGGCGATGTCGGTCGTGGACGAACTGCTGTCCATGACGTCGCCGTCCGATTCCAAATACCAGTATTTGCTGCTGCTCCGCCACCAGCTCGAGGTGGACGAGCGGCAGATGCAGGAGGCGCAGAAGGTCATCGCCGAGTACGACGAGGCGTACACCAAGCTGACCGCCCCCGCGAACCGCATCGCGACCTTCCTGGGCGACATGGAGGACGAGGACACGGTCCAGATCGCGCTCGGCGACCAGGAGTTCATCTCCAACGTCGATCCGAAGATGGAGCGCACGGAGCCCATCGTCGCCGGCGACCGCGTGCGCGTCAACGAGGCGTACGCCGTGGTCAAGGGCATGGGCCCGCACCCGTCCGGCCCGATCGTCAAGGTGGCCGAGGTCCTCGGCGACGGACGACTGCGCGTCAGCATGGACGCCCAGGGCATGAGCAGCCGCGTCGTGGCCCGCGCCGCCAAGCTGGAGGAAGAGACCCTCAAGTCGGGCGACGAAGTCCGCATGGACCCGTCGTTCAAGTTCGCCCTGGAGCACTTCGCCGCCAAGGAAAACCGCGAGTACTTCCTGGAGAAGGTGCCGAACATCCCCTGGGACAAGGTCGGCGGCCAGGAGGAGGCTATCGGGGTCATCCGCGACGCCATCGAGCTTCCCCTGCTCTACCCGGAGCTGTACGAGAAGTTCGGGAAGCGCCCGCTCAAGGGAATCCTGCTGTACGGCCCGCCGGGCTGCGGCAAGACTCTGATCGGGAAGGCGACCGCCTACAACCTGACCCGCGAGTACAACGAGCGCACAGGGCAGAAGGTCCAGGAGTACTTCATGTACATCAACGGACCCAAGATCCTGAACATGTGGCTCGGCGAGTCGGAGCGGCAGGTGCGCGAGATCTTCCAGACCGCCCGCGAGAAGGCGGCCGAGGGCTACCTCGTCTTCATCTTCATCGACGAAGCCGAGTCGATCCTGCGGACGCGCAACAGCGGCCGGTTTACGAACATCTCGAACACCGTCGTGCCGCAGTTCTGCGCTGAGATGGACGGCTTGGTCTCCAGCGAGAACGTCGTCGTGATGCTGACGTCGAACCGCCCGGACTACATCGACCCGGCGATCCTGCGCCCCGAGCGCATCGACCGCCGCGTGCGGGTGAAACGCCCGGACCGCAAGGCGGCGCGCGAGATCCTCGGCATCTACCTGAACGAGGACCTGCCGCTCGATCCGGCGGAGGTGGAGAAGCACGGCGGCGACCGGCACGCGACCGCTCAGGCCCTGGTGGATTCGACCATCGCCTACCTGTGGCGCAAGGACGCCGACACCGAGTTCCTGGACGTCTTCCAGCGCAACGGCGGCTCCGAGCGCCTGTACTGGAAGGACCTGGTCTCTGGCGCGCTGCTCTCCTCGCTCGTGGAGCGGGCCAAGGATTTCGCGATCAAGCGGGCGATCGAGAAGCGCGACTTCGACGACACGGGCATCAACCAGGACGACCTGAACCGCGCCGTGTCGATGGAGTACAAGGAGAACGAGATCTTCCCCAAGTCGGACGCGGTGGAAGACTGGCTCATGCTCCTGGACCAGGCCCCGGAGAACGTCGCGGACGTCAAGCCGATCCGCGCCGCCACCCGCGGCCAGGGTACCGCCCAGAAGCCCAAGGGCGTGATCTAAGCGTCCATATCGCCTATAACGCCCCCGCCGGATTACCGGTGGGGGCGTTTTTCATGCCGCCCGCCGGTACAGGCGGTAGATCGTGCCGCTGTGGTCGTCAGAGAGATACATGTCGCCGTTCGGCGCGACGGTCATGTCCACGGGACGGCCCCAGACACTCTGTGTCGCCTCGTCGAGCCAGCCAGTGACGAAGTCCTGCTCCGCGCCGGGGCGATCGCGAGCGGAGTCCCAGGGGAAGTACACGAACTTGTAACCCACGCGCCGCGTCCGGTTCCAAGAGCCGTGCAGCGCAATTACTGCCCCGCCCCGGTAGCGCGCGTCGAACGCCGTGTCCTGCAGGAAGAGGAGGCCAAGCGGCGCAGTGTGCGCCTGCATGCCCTTCGTGACGCGGTCGAACGCGGACACGTCCGCCACCGCGCCGCCCGGATTATTCTCGGCGTCCGGCTCGAAGGGCATGTCGTCCATGCCGGTGGGCCCGTCCAGGGTCGGGTTGGCGTAGGGCCAGCCGTAGTTGCCGCCGTCGCGGACACGGGTGAATCCCTCCGGCGGGTGATTGTCGACGTACTCCGGCACGACCTCCCCGAAGCGCCCCGTGCCGTCGTCGTGCGGATAGCGGATGTTGTCCCGCTGGTTGACCGTCACCCACAGGTCGTCGGTGCCGGGGAGGAAAGTGAGCCCCTCGGCGTTGCGCAGCCCGCGGGCGAAGACCCGCCGTCCGCCCCCTTCGGCGTCATATTGGAGGATCGCGGCGCGCGGCGGGTCGGCCAGTACGTCGGACGGGCTGGCGTTGGTCGCCGACGCGCTGCTGACATAAAGCTGGTGGCTGCTGTCGAGCGCGATGTTCTTCAGGATGTGGCCATGAGCGCCCTGAAGTTCGGGCTCGCTCGCGTTGGGAAGACCGCTCACGACGACCTGACGCCCGGTGCCCGCGGTCGCGCCGGGCGTGTACAGGAAGCGGTTTACCCCCGTGGACTGGGCGATGTACACGTACGCCACCCCACCGACGGAGTGGAAGACGATGTCGGGCGCGGCGTGCATGCCGTCGGCGAAGGTATGGACCTCGGGCGGACCGCCGCCTGGAACGGGGCGCAGCAAGCGGACCCGGTCCGCGAACGTCTCGGCGGCGAGCAGGTCCCCGTTCGGCGCGGCGGCGAGGAAGCGAACGCGCGGGACGCGGGCGAACACCGCGACGGCGAATCCGCCGGGCACACTCAGAAAACGCGGCACGTCGAACGGCGCCGTCGCCATCCCGGGCGGGACTTCGACGCGGACCGTTTCGCGGCCCGCCGGGGCCGGACCGTTGCCGGCGGCGGGGTCCCCGCCGCCGGAGCATCCCGCGGCAGCCAGCACTCCGGCAGCCGTCAGACCGCCGAGGAACGCCCGCCGCGGCAGCCTGCCGTCCTTCAGCGTCGTGTCGCGCATCGGTTCTCTCCTTCGTCGCGCCCTACAACTCACTTTCTACCGCACTGCCCGATATCCTTTCGGGATAGAATGACCTGCGGGCTCCGCACGGCGGCGCGGCAAGGAGATGGCGGACGCTTCGCAGAACGAGTCCACGGGAGCGGCGAGATGGCGACGCAGGCGAAAACGTTCTACACACCCGAGCAGTACCTCGCGATGGAGCGCGACGCGCCGACCCGCAGCGAGTACATCGCGGGCGAAATCTTCGCAATGTCGGGAGCATCGCTCGCGCACAACCGCATCTCCGCGAACGTTTCCCGTACCCTCGGCAACGCCCTCGAAGGGCGTGACTGCGACGTAGTGGGGAGCGACATGCGCGTCCACGTCCCGGCGACGACGCTCTACACGTACCCTGACGTGGTCGTGGTCTGTGGGGAGCCGGAGTTCGCCGACGGCGAGTACCTGGACACGCTCACGAACCCGGTCGCCGTCGTGGAGGTGCTGTCGCCCTCGACGGAGGCGTACGACCGGGGGGAGAAGTTCGCCCACTACCGCCGCCTCCCGTCGCTCGTGGACTA
>DATLHN010000273.1:0-2854 GCA_035539875.1 Armatimonadaceae bacterium | reverse complement strand
GCTGGCGGCGGAGAAGAACCTGTCGCAGTCGCGCGTCGTCAGCGGCGCGACCCGGCTCCAGCCGAGCACGATGCTGACGGGCCAGGCCGCGGGCGCGCTCGCCGCGCTGTCCGTCCGGCTCGGGAAGCCGTCCCGCGCCGTCCCGCCGATCCGCGTGCAGGACGCCCTTCTCGCCGCCGGATCTACGCTCGCGCTGGACGAGTTCGAGGACGTGCCCGCCGCGACCGGCCTCTGGGTTGACGTCCAGCTCGCCTCGGTCTACGGCGTCCTGCCGCCCTCGTGGCGCAAGAAGGCGCTCAAGCCCGATGCCGACCTCGCGGCCGGGGAGGCCGATGCCGTGGCCGCGCTGGTGGCGCAGGCGACCGGCGATCCCGCTTCGGCGGACGCCTTCCGCGCCGCCCTCCCGCCCGCCGCGCCGCTGCCTCCGGGCCGGGGCGATACGGTCAGCGCGGGTCCGACCCGCGCCGACGCCGTCCGCGCGGCGACCCGCGCGCTGCGCGCCGCCCTGCGCGACCGCGCCCCCGCGCTGCGCTCCGACCCGTTCCCGCCGGTGATCGCCGCCGAGCGCGAGCGCGCCCGCGCCATGGCGGGCGGCGACGCCGAGAAGCGCGCGGAGAAGTAGGCCGGACCGACGCTACCAGGCGGAGGCGCGACCGGCGAGGATGTAGTAGTCGGCGCTCCAGAGCAGCCAGCGAAGCTGGATCGCGAGGCAGGCGGCGCGCTCGGAGCCGCGCGCGGCGGGCGGCAGCCAGCGCGCCAGCGCCGGGTAGTCGTCGAGGTCGCAGGTCGGGGCGCAGCCGACGATCTCGAAGCCGTCGGCGCGGAACCAGCGCAGCGCCGTGGCGAGGCCGATAGGGCGCTCGTGGACGTTGGCGACCAGGTCGGCGACGCGCGCCCGGTCGTCCACGTTCTGCGCGCCGATCAGGGAGCGCAGGGCGGGCCGGAGCCAGCGCTGCCCGAGGTCGATGGCGCGGTCCTGGTCGCCTCCGGCGGCGGCGCGCAGCAGCGCGCGCGCGCCGAGGATGTGCGCCCGGCTGACGCTGCTGTACAGGCCGACGGTCAGGTGCCCGCCCCGGCGGACGTGCGATACCAGCGAGTGAAAGCCCCGGCGCGGGTCGGCGGTGTGGTGCAGGACGCCGAGCGAGAAGACGTAGTCGAACTCGCCGAGGTCGTCGGGCAGCGCGAGCAGGTCGGCCTGCCGGTAGTCGATCTCCGGCAAGCCCTGCTCCCGGTCGATGCGGCGCGCGGTCTCCAGCGCGCCCTCGGACAGGTCCAGCGCGGTGACGTTCGCCCCGAGATGCGCCAGCGACCGGGCGTACTCGCCCGTCCCGCACCCGGCGTCCAGGACCCGCGCGCCGCGCAACGCCTCGGGCGGCAGGCCGAGGCTGGTCAGGAGGGTCGGGGCGATCTCGGTCCAGGGACCGTAGGCGTTGAGCGTGCCGGGGAAGGGGTAGCGGTCGTACTGCTCCCGGACGCTGCTCCGGATCCGGGCGGTGGAGTCGCCGCCCGCCGCCGCGCTCCGGGCGGGGCGTGCTGCTGAGGACGTGGGCACGTTGGTGATTTCCTGTCTCCCGATGCCGGGGAAAGAGGGGGCGTCGTCGGTGACCGTATCCGCTCCATCGTACCACAGCACCCGGCAATTTTGAGGGGGCGGTGGGCTCCGGATCGGGCCGTTAATCTTCCTTCCCGAACACGAACGACGCGAGCCGGGGCGGCCCGCCCGCCTCGTCCTCCTCGTGCCACCATTCGTCGAGGCGCAACAGGGAAAGGCCGTGCCCGCGGGCGGCCCCGGTGAAGTCGGTCAGGTGGTGGACGAACGCCGGGATTTCCTTGGTCTCGTCGCCGCGCCGGAAGTTCGCGCGGGTGCCCTGGTACTGGCGGAACGGGTGCAGCTCGCAGACGAACAGACGGCCGCCCGGGCCGAGGACGCGCGCCGCCTCGGCGAAGACCGGCCCGAGGTCGCGGACGTGCTCCAGGACGAGGTTACACACGACCAGGTCGGCGGACGCGCCCGCGCACGGCCAGGGCTGCGTAATGTCCGCGACGGCGAACGTGACGTTGTCCGCGGTCACCTTCGCCCGCGCCCGCGCGATCATCCCTTCGGAAAAGTCGAGGGCGAGGACGCTTCGGGCGGCGAAACCGGCGAGGAACGCGGTGTTCTTCCCGGTCCCGCAGCCGATCTCGACGATGGAATCCGGGCGTCGCGGCAGCTCCGCCAACACCCGTCGCGTGACCTCTGCGTCCAGGTCGCGCGTGCGGTTCGGGTCGGTGTCGTAGCTCTCGGACCAGCGCGTGTACGCCTCCCGTACGTCCATGCCTCTTGCTCCCGGCGCTACGGGGCGGCGGCGGGCGTCGCGGTCGCGTCCGGTGACTTCGACGCCTTCAGGGCGGTGAGCCAGCGCGGCGGCGCGTCGGCCGCCTCGCGATAACCCAGCTCCTTCACAAGGCGCTGCTCCATGTCGGCCATGTGCGCCGCGCCGTAGAAGAGCGCGACGGAACTCCCGCGGCCCAGCTTCGGGAGGGTCGCCGACAGGTCTTTCACCACGGCCTTGTTGCGCTCGGCGATGAGGATGTTGTTGAGCTGGCCCGGCGTCGGCTTCGGCGGCGCGGCGGCGGCGGCCCCGTCCTTCGGCGGGTTCGCGCTGGCGGCGGCGGCCGTCGCCTGTATCTTCGCCATCGCCTCCGGGTCCGCGAGCGCCGTTACGAGCACGCGCCGGAACATCTGCGCGACGGCGGGGTTCGTCTCCACCTGCCCGAGCAGGCTCGCGACCATGGCGAGCGGGCTTCCGGCCGCGCCGCCGCCCCCGCTCAGCAGCGTCTTCATCTGCGAAAGCTGCTCCGTGGTCCCCGCGCC
>DATLHN010000272.1:0-4353 GCA_035539875.1 Armatimonadaceae bacterium | reverse complement strand
AGCACCTGCGCGCGCAGGAGGAGGCCGCCACCGAGAGCGCCGCCGCGACCGACCTTTCCGGCGTCGCCGACGTGCGCGGCGGGGATACCATCTACCGCATCGACGCCCACAGCGAGGAGATACTGTTCGCGTTCTGCACCCGTTGGGCACGGGAGGACGGGCCGTTCGTCCTGATCTCCGAGGGCGTCGAGGACGCCGGCTGGATGCCGTTCCCGGAAGGGGCGAGCGCTGAGGAGGCGCAGTTCCTGATGATCGTGGACCCGATCGACGGGACGCGTAACATCATGTATAACAAGCGCTCGGCGTGGATACTCTCAGGCATCGCGCCGAACCGGGGCGCGGACACGAACCTCGCCGACATCGAAGCGGCGGTCATGACCGAGCTTCCGACCACGCGCCACCGCTACTCCGATCAGCTCTGGGCGACCCTCGGGGGCGGGGCGTACCGGGAAGCGCACGACCTGGTCACCGGCGAGGCGAGCACGCTGCCGCTGCGTCCGTCCCGGGCCGACAGCCTCGCGCACGGCTTCGCGAGCATCGTCAAGTTCTTCCCGCCCGCCAAGGCCGCGACCGCTGCGCTGGAGGAGAAGCTGCTGGCGCGCGTCGCCCCGGACGAAGGCGAGAACCCCCTGGTCTTCGACGACGAGTACATCACCACCGGCGGGCAGCTCTACGAGATCCTGGTCGGGCACGACCGCTTCCTGGCCGACCTGCGGCCGGTCTTCTTCGACGCGCTCGGCCTGCCGAAGAAGCTGGTCTGCCACCCGTACGACATCTGCACCGAGCTGATCGCGCGCGAGGCGGGCGTGATCGTGACCGACGAGAACGGGGCGGCGCTCGCGGCCCCGCTGGACATCCGCGCGCCCGTCTCCTGGGTCGGATACGCCAACGCCGCGCTGCGCGACCGCATCCAGCCCGAGCTTTTGAACCTTTTGGGGGAGCTGCGGGCGGGCGGCGAGAGCAACGGATGACGCGACGCGACGCCCTGCGCGCCGGGCTTTCGCTCGCCGCGACGCTGACGCTACCCGCCGCGGAGGCCGAGGCCGCGGAGACGCTGGATGCCCCTATGTCCACTCCCCCGCCGCCGCCGCTCCTGCTGACCTACCGTACGCCCGCGACGCTGCCGGGCATGGCCGACGGCGACTACCAGTGGAAGAACTCCCCGGCGTGGCTGCGCGCGCTACCGCTCGGCAACGGCAGCCTCGGCGCGATGGTCTACGGCGACGTGGCGACGGAGCGCATCCAGCTCAACGAGCAGACGCTCTGGAGCGGCGGGCCTCAGGACGCGGACAACCCGGACGCGCTGGCGGCGCTGCCGGAGATCCGCCGCCTGCTCTTCGCCCGCGACTACGCGGGGGCGCAGAAGCTGACCTACGCGCGGCAGGCGTGCAAGGGCGCGGGGACGGGCCGCGGCAACGGCAAGGACGTGCCGTACGGCTCCTACCAGACCCTCGGCGACCTGCGCATCGCCTTCGCAGGGAACGATGAGGCGAAGGCCGAGGACTACCGGCGGGACCTGGACCTGGCGCGGGCGGTAGCGCGGGTTCGGTACCGCGTCGGCGGGGCGACTTTCGAGCGCGAAGCGTTCTGCTCGTTGCCCCATCAGGTCCTGGCGGTGCGCCTGACGGCGCGGGGGAAGCCGGGCGGCCTGACGTTCACGGCGAAGTTCTGGCGGCAGGAGAACGCGGCATTCGAAGCCGTCCGTCCCGACATACTGGCGATGCGGGTCCGACTGCCGGACGGCTCGGGCGGCGACGGGATGCTCGCCGTCGCGCACCTGCGCGCGATAGCCGAGGGCGGAAAGGTTTCCTCGGGCCCCGGCGGCCTGCGGGTCGAGGGCGCGGACGCGGTAACGCTTCTGCTCGCCGCCGCGACCACCTACCGGGAGAAAGACCCGGCAGGCGTCGTCGGCAAGCGCCTCGACCGGGCGGCGCGCACGCCCTATGCGGCCCTGCGGGCGGCGCACGAGAAGGACCACGCCCGCCTGTTCGGGCGGGTGCGGATCGACCTCGGCGGCGCGGCGGACCGGGCCGCGCTCCCGACCGACGTACGCCTCAAGGAGGTGCGCGAGGGCAAGGACGACCCGGACCTCGCGGCCCTCCTGTTCCAGTACGGGCGGTACCTGCTCGTCGCGTCTTCGCGGCGGGAGTCCGCGCTGCCCGCGAATCTCCAGGGCGTCTGGTCCGAGAGCCTCCAGACCCCCTGGAACGGCGACTACCACCACAACATCAACGACCAGATGAATTACTGGCCCGCAGAGACGACGAACCTCGGCGAGTGCCACGAGCCGTTCCTGCGCTTCATCGCGTCGCTCGCGGAGCCGGGCGCGAAGACGGCGCGGGTCCACTACGGCTGCGACGGCTGGGTAGTCCACACCATTTCGAACGTCTGGGGGTTCACGTCTCCGGGCGAGCATCCGTCGTGGGGGCAGTACCCGGCGGCGACCGCGTGGCTCTGCCAGCACCTCTGGGAGCACTACGCGTTCACGGGCGACGCGGCGTACCTGGCGCGGGCGTATCCGGTGATGCGCGGGGCCAGCGAGTTTTTCCTCGACTTCCTCGCGGAGGACCCGGTGACGAAGTACCTGGTGACCGCGCCGTCGAACTCGCCCGAGAACGCGTTCCAGACCGCCGCGGGCGTCCGGGCCAACGTCTGCTTCGGCCCGACGATGGACAATCAGATACTGCGCGGGCTGTTCCGCGACACCGCCGAGGCGGCGCGGATACTGAAGCGTGACGCGGAGTTCGCGGCGACGCTGGAGAAGACGGCGGCGCGGCTCGCCCCGAACCAGGTGGGCAGGCACGGACAGCTCATGGAGTGGATCGAGGACTTCGACGAGCCGGAGCCCGGGCACCGACACACGTCGCACCTCTTCGGCCTGCACCCCGGCTGCGAGATCACGCCCGAGGGGACGCCCGAACTGGCGAACGCGGCGCGGGTGACGCTGGAGCGGCGGCTGGCGAGCGGCGGCGCGCACACGGGTTGGAGCCGGGCGTGGCTGATCAGTTTCCGGGCGCGGCTGCACGACGGCGACGGCGCGCTCGGCGACGTCTACGCGCTGCTGCGCAAGTGCATGACGGACAACCTGTTCGACCTGCACCCGCCGTTCCAGATCGACGGCAACTTCGGGGCCACGGCGGGCATCGCCGAGATGCTGCTCCAGAGCCACCGGCGGACCGCCGATGGAGGTTTCGAAGTGTCCCTGCTGCCCGCGCAACCGAAGGCGTGGCAGAACGGCTCCGTCACGGGGCTGCGCGCGCGCGGCGGTGTCACGGTGGACCTGTCCTGGCGGCGCGGAGCGCTGGCCGCGGCGACCCTGCGGGCGGACCGGGCGGGGATGCCGCCTGTGCAGGTCCGGCTGCCCGCCGGGGTGCGGGCCGAGCGCGCGACGATCGCTCTGCCGGGAAGCCGCCCAAAGCCGTACTCCTTCGAGCAGGTGCCCGGCGATCCGCGCGCGGTGCGGCTCGCCCTGGCCGACCCGAAGGGTCGCGTGACGCTCCACGCCGCCCCGGAGAAGGTGTAGCCCGCGGGGACCGCGAACAGCAGGGTAGCGGCGGCGGCACCGGGCGCCGGTTCGACGAAGTGACGCGACGCCCGCGTTCACCCGCCCGCGGAACGAGAACGGGGGCATCGCAAATGATCAGGTTCGCGAAGCAGCGGCTCGCGCTCGCCGCCCTGGCCGCCGCGGGCGTGCTGCTTTCGGGTGTGTCGTGCGGACTGGCGGGGGGCGGACGCGCTTCCGCCGAGGAGCGCGCGCGCATCCAGGGCGAGGTGGCGAACCGTCCCCCCGCCCCCATGGACATGCTACCCACCACGCGCGATCTGATATGGTCGCCCGTCAAGGGCACCGGGGTGCAGCGGGCGCAGTTCTTCCGTTTCGGTCTGCCGAACGGCGAGGTGTGGGTGTACCTGCCGCCTCAGGCGCGCAGCGGCCCGGTCCCCTGCGTCGTGATCGCGCCCGCCGGAACGCGGCTCTTCCACGGGATCGGCCTCGGCTCCGGGGACGAGCCGGAGCACCTTCCGTACGTCCGGGCGGGGTACGCGGTCGTTGCCTACGCCATCTCGGCCAACCTCATGGACAAGAACTTCGAGGACGGCGACCTGGTCGCGAAGCAGGCGACGAAGTTCATGGAGGTGGACGCGGGCATCGCCGACGCGCGGGCCGCGCTGAACTACGCGTACACGCTGCCCTGGGTGGACAAGAAGCGGGTCTTCGTCGCCGGGCACAGCTCCGCCGCGACGCTGGCGCTCCAGGTGGCCGCCTTCGAGAACAAGCGCCTGGCGGGGTGCATCGCGTTCGCGCCCGCCGTGGACGTCACCGGCAAGATAGGCTACGCCGGAAACATGGTGGAG
>DATLHN010000271.1:0-2028 GCA_035539875.1 Armatimonadaceae bacterium | reverse complement strand
GTGCAGCGGTTCGCCCCCAGCGACGCGGCGACCGCCGCCTCGTCGTCCAGCTTCGCCAGTCCCTCCCGGAACGTCGCGTCGTCCTTGCGCCACTCCGTAGAAAGGCCGAACGAGCCGAGTTCGACGCCCTTTTCGGCAAGCAGCGCCTTCACGCGGTCCGGGCTGCCCTTCTCCTCGATGAGTTTGCGGGCCGCGCCGACGCTGAACTCGACGGCGTCGAAGTCGTGGCGCGCGGCCAGGTCCACGAACTCCGCGAGCGACAGGCTTCCCGCGTTCATCCTCGCCGGGTGCAGAGAAATCTTCATCCGTTTTCCGTCTCCTGAGGGGTGTGCCTCCCCGTGATTTGACGGCAACCCCTTCGGCGCAGGAGCGGCGTTCTCCTGCGCCGAACTGCCCGCATATGAAAGCGATGGTACTGGCCGCGGGCGAGGGGACGCGCCTGCGCCCCCTTACCGAGTTCTGTCCCAAGCCCATGGTCCCGGTCGCCAATACGCCGCTGCTGGAGCGGACGCTGGCGCTGCTCGCCGGCCAGGGGTTCCGCGACGTCGCCGTCAACCTCTACCACCGCGCCGACGTCGTGCGCGACGCCCTCGGGGACGGCTCGCGCCTCGGCGTCAACCTGAGCTACTCCGATGAGGAGATCCTGATGGGCACGGCGGGCGGCGTCAAGCGGTTAGAGGAGCACTTCTCCGAGACGTTCCTCGTTCTCTACGGCGACAACCTCTACCGCGCCGACTTTACCGCCCTCGTCGAGAGGCACCGGGCGTCCGGCGCGGCGGCCACCATCGCCACCTTCACCGCGGCCGACCCGACCGCCTGCGGACTGGTCGAGACGGACGCCCGGGGCCGGGTGCGCCGCTTCCGCGAAAAGCCGCCGCCCGAGGAGGTCGTCACCGACCAGGCGAACGCCGGGGTCTACGTCCTCGAACCGGAGGTGTTCCGGTTCATCCCCGAGGGGGTGCCGTTCGACTTCGGGCGCGACGTCTTCCCGGCGATGCTGGCGGACGGAGGCTGTATACTACAGGCGTTCCCGCTCGGCGGCTACCTGCGCGACACCGGCACCCTGGCGAGCTACCGTCAGGCGAACTGGGACGTGCTGGAGGCGGACGGAAGCCCCTTCCTGCTCGGCGAGGGCGCGACCGTCGCGCGGGGCGCACTGCTCCAGGGGCGCTGCGTGCTCGGGCGCGGCGTCACGGTGGGCGCGAAAGCGCGGCTGCGCGACTGCATCCTCTGGGACGGCTGCGCGGTCGCCGCGGGGGCGACCCTGACCGGGGCGACGCTCGGGTCCGGGTGCGTCGTCGGGGTGGGCGCGACCATTGAACCCGGGGCAGTGCTGGGCGACGGAGTCCGCGTCGCGGACGGCGCGGTGGTGCCGGAGGACGCCCGCATAAGCGGCCACGAGACAGTAACACACCCATGATCATCACGCAGACGCCGCTTCGCGTCTCCTTCGCGGGCGGCGGCACCGACTTCCCCGACTACTACCGGCGCGCACTTCCCGACGGCGGGTGCGTCGTCTCCTCCGCCATCGACAAGTACGTCTACGTCATCGTCAAGGAGCGGTTCGACGAGAAGATACGCATCGGCTACTCCCGCACCGAGATGGTCGATTCCGTCGATCAGATCGAGCACGAGTTGGTGCGCGAGGCCATGCGCGTCGTCGGTATCGAGCGCGGCGTCGAGATCAGCACGATGGCCGACATCCCCTCCGAGGGCTCCGGGCTCGGCTCGTCCTCGTCGGTGACGGTCGGCCTGCTGCACGCGCTCTACGCCTACCGCGGGGAGCTGGTCACCCCCGACCTCCTCGCCGCGCAGGCGTGCCGGATCGAGCGGGAGGTACTCGGAAAGCCGATCGGGCACCAGGACCAGTACATCGCCGCCTACGGCGGCCTGCGCCGCATCGCCTTCCGCCCCGGCGACGCCGTGGAGGTCCGCTCGGTCCCGATGGGCGACGAGCAGCGGCGTCGGTTCGGCGAAAGCCTGCTCCTCTTCTTCACCGGCATCACCCGCCGCGCGGACGACATTCTC
>DATLHN010000270.1:0-2016 GCA_035539875.1 Armatimonadaceae bacterium | reverse complement strand
GTCGAGGGATTCGCCGTACACGGCGCGGAAGGCGGCGCGCGCGGGCGGCGGCAGGAAGGAGAAGGCGATCGAGAGGTCGAGTGCGCGGTCGCCGAGGTGGACGTCGCCCCAGTCGATCACGCCGGAGAGTTGCTTCGTGCCAGCGTCCACGAGCAGGTGGCGGGCGTAAAGGTCACCGTGGACCCAGCACGTCGGCCCGGTCCCCTGCGGCGTCCCGGCGAAGGCGGCGATCCGCTCCCGGAGGATCGCCGCGTCACCCGGCTCCAGCAGGGACGCCATCCCCTCCACCCGCTCCAGAAGCCAGGGAACCCGGTATACGAGGTCGGCGCGGCGGATGTCGTCGCCGGGAGCCCAGGCGCGCGTCGCTTCGTCCACGGGCAGGGCATGCAGCGCGGCGAGGAACCGGGCGAGCGGCGCGGCGAGCGCCGCCCGCTCCTCGTCGGATAGGTCAGCCCGGCAGGCCGTGACGCCCGGAATCTGCGCGTACCCCGCGAACGGATAGGGGTAGCCGTCCGCCGGTTCGCCCACGAACAGGGGCTTCGGAATCGGGAGCGGCACCTGCGGCGCGAGCAGCGGCAGCACCCGGGCCTCGCGCGCCATTAGTTCGGCCCCGAGCTTCCGCCGGGGCAGGCGGAAAACGTAGCGCCCGTCGTTCACGGCATAGGCGACGTTGTCCCATCCTTCCCCCAGCGGTTCCAGACGCGCCGGGGCGAGTTCGGGGAACTGGCTTTCGATCAGCCCCGCCGCCTGTGCCGCCGTCACCTCCACGTCCGCGTCCCAGACGCGCGCCGTTGCCATCTGGGCTATCCCGCCGCGACCGACTTCTCGACGGCGCGCAGGTACGCGACCTCGCGCTTGAGGGTGGCGAGCTGCGCGACCGGGTCGTTCTCGGAGTAGAAGGGCATGAAGACGAGCGTGCCGCTCATGTCCACCTCCTTCAGCGCCCGCATCACCGCGTGCCAGTTGGTCACGCCCTCGTCCAGCGGACACCACCGGCGCACCCAGCCCTTGTTCGGCTCGGACGCGCGGGCGGGGTCGCGGGCGACGCGCGAGTCCTTGACCCCGAGCGCGACCAGGTATTTCCCGAGCAGGCGCGCGGAGCGGGACCAGTCCTCGTAGCCCTCGTGCGACTGGTTGCCCGGGTCCAGTTCCACCCCCACCCACTTCGGGTCGAGGCCGTTGACCAGCATATACGCCGCCGACGCCGAGGGGATCAGGGTGCCGTGGTGTACCTGGTAGACCGCACGGACGCCGCGCTTCTCGCAGACCTCCGCCATCTGCGCGAGCTGGCGGCGCGCACTATCGAACGTCTTGCGGACGTCCTCGCCCGCCTTCGCGTTGAAGTAGCCCATCCGGAACTCGCGGATGCCGTGCTCCGCCAGCAGCGCGAGGTGCGTGTCGTCCTGGCGCACCTCCTCGGGCGAGAAGCCCGCCGTCGCGAACGTTACCTTCAGCCCGGCGTCCGCCATCGCCTTCAGGAACGGCGGCAGCGTCTCGGCCATGTCCGCCTTGCTCACCCAGTAGCCGTCGCGGATCACCAGGTTGGTCGTGTCCAGCCCCGCGCCCCGAACCGCCTCCGCCAGTTCCGGGGCCGACAGCTTGCTCAAAAACTTGGGGAAAACGCTGTACGTCAGCTTCATTTATCGTCGTTGTCCTCTTCGTTTCGGGTCCGGTCCTCGCCGTCGAGGGTGTAGGCCAGGAAGGCGTTGCACATCTCGTCGGCGGTTCGCTCGCCCTCGCGGACGTCTTTGGGCGGGCGGTTCGGGTTGAGCGGGTTCGCCTCCGAGTTGTCGTAGACCGCGAGCAGGTCCACGCGCGTCCCGCGCGGCAGCCGGACCGGCTGCTTGAAGCGGTAACTGAGCTGCCACTTGAAATTCCAGTCGGGGACGTGGATCAGCCGCTGCTCGGTACCGTCGGGGAGAACGGCGGTTACGGTCATGCTCTTGCCGAGGAAGTGCATGTGCGGCGTGATCGAGAGCAGGGTCAGGTCCTGCCGCACGAACTCGCTCGTCTCGA
>DATLHN010000269.1:0-3107 GCA_035539875.1 Armatimonadaceae bacterium | reverse complement strand
GAGCCGAGCAGGACCAGCAGGCAGCACGCGCCCAGAGTCGGCAAAGTTCGTCTCATCGTATGTCTCCTCACCAGATAGAACGTCGGAAATACCCCGTTCATGACCGCCGATTCGCCATCGGAATTCCCTCCGCCGGGAACGGCTGTGGCGGAGATTGTTTCACGCGCAACGACGTTTCACGGGAAACATTTGTGCCTTTCTCTCGGGCTGGTTCTCTCGACGCGCCGTCTCATATCTGCCGGAGCGGCGTACAATGAGAGTACGATGATTACCCGCCTTCGGATTCAGGGGTTTCGCGGCATCGCGGACGAGACCATAGAGTTCGGCCCGCTGACCGTGCTCGTGGGTCGCAACGGCGCGGGCAAGAGCGCGGTGGTCGATGCCCTGCGCTTCATCCGCGACGCCCTCTTCGACGGCCTGGAGAACGCCGTCAGCCGCCGCAACGGGTTCGACGCGATACGACATTGTCCGTACGGCGGCATTCTCGTTCCTCGTGTCGCTTTCGATGCTATGTTTGACCAGCATGACGGCGAAAGCAGGCTCTCGGGTAGCTACCGGTTTGCGCTGGTTTCTCACGACAACGACGTCTATCGTGTAGTGGATGAACGCTGTGTAACGCACGAAACGGATCCACAAGGGCCGCCGACTCTTGTTCAACAACCGCCGCTCGTCGTAAACCGCTTTGGCGAATCGCGTCTCGGCCTCATGCTCCCTCGCACAAATTCTTTTAGCGGTGCTTCTAAGGAAGTGACGACGCTCTTCCGTGGCATCTACTATCATCTCTTCTCCAGCGACATGCGAGAGCCACGCGCGGCGTCGAATGAGCGCATCCTGTCCGACGACGCGGCGAATCTGACGACCGTGCTGCGGGAGATGCAACGGGCCAAGGACGGCGGCGCGGCGAAGCGCGCGGTCCTCGACGCCCTCGGCCGCATCGTGCCGGACGTTCGCGATTTCCGCGTGCAGGAGCTGGCCGGGTTCCTGGTCGCCCAACTGCTCCACGGACCCGCCGCAGAGGCCGCGCAGGGCAACGGAGACGGCAGCAGGGGTGCCGGGACGTGGCTCGGGCTGCATCAGGAGTCCGACGGCACCCTGCGGGCGCTGGCGACGCTCGCCGCGCTCTACCAGGAGGTGCCCCCCTCCTACGGCGGGCCGCTCTCGCTTGAGGAGCCGGAGAACGCCCTGCACCCCGGCGCGCTGGCCGTCCTCGCCGATGCCATCCGGGAGGCGGCGACGCGCCGCCAGATCATCCTTACCACGCAAAGCCCCGACCTGATCGCCCGGTTCCGCGCCGACGAGCTGCGCGTGGTCGAGCGGGTGGACGGCGCGACCCGCGTCGGGCCGCTCGCCGAGCACCAGCGCAAGGCTATCGAGCAGGAGCTGTTCGGCGCGGGCGACCTGCTGCGCATAGAGGGACTCCAGCGCGATCCGGTGACGTCCATACCGACTCAGGACGCTTCTGCGTGATGCCGGACGCTCCCGGCAGTCCTTCCGCGCCGCCCGCCCGGAAGATCGTACCCATCGTCGAGGGCTACGGCGAGGTGGACGCCGTGCCCGCGCTTCTGTACCGGATTCTGCACGGAGCGGACGTTTACGACTTTCTCATCGGCACGCCTCGGAACGCCCACGGCAAGGACAACCTCCTCAAAGCCGAGGGCGTCGAGCGGTTCCTGCGGCTCGCCCTGCTCGACCCCGGCTGCGCCGCCGTGCTGATCGTCCTGGACGCCGCCGACGACTGTCCCCTTACGCTTGCCAGGGTGCTTGCCGCCCGGGTCCGCGCTCTCCGGCCTGAGCGCCCCGTTGCCGTGGTCGTCGCGAATCGGATGTACGAGTGCTGGCTCGTCGCCAGCCGCGAGACGGTGTTTCCCGGCGGCGTCCTCCCGCCGCTCCCAACCGACCTGGACCCGGAGGCGGTGAGCGCGAAGGCCCACCTGGACGACTGCCTGCGCGACCTCCACGGTTCCGGGCGGGCCTACAAGGAGACCTCGGATCAGGCCGACATGACCCGTCGCCTCGATCCGGTGCTCGCCTCGCTCCGCTCCCGCTCGTTCCGGCGGCTCGAAAGCGCCATTGCGCAGCTTCGGCGGGCCGTCGAGGAGGGCGACAATGCGCTGGTCACACCGGACACGCCGGTTCCCTCCCATTCCCCCGCTGACGCCGTTCGCTCGCGGCGCAAGCGACGTTACCGCCGGTAGCAGCTCCTCGTGCCGTGGTCGCATTTCGCGTACGCGCCATTTCAAAAACCCATTCCCGCAAGCATTCTGGCCATTTCCCGCAGGCTTTAGCCTCCGGGAACGCGCCGCTACACGGTCAGGCATACGGTGACCTCCTCGTCCGCGGCCTCGGAGAGCGCCGCTTCGAGCGTGCCGCGGTGGCGCTTGTCGAGCCACTCCCGGGTGAACAGCGACGGGCAGCCCAGGGAGAACGCGCCGCCCCGGTCCGCCGACCGGCCGAGGGGGCGCAGGGTCCGCAGGTGCGCCTCGTACGTCGGCTTGTTCACCCGGTCCGCGAGCAGGGAAAGGGCTATCGCCCAGAGCACCTCGTCGGGGGACGGGTCGTCTCCCTCTGCTTCCACGGCGGAGCCGTGTCGGTCTTCCCCCTGGGGGGAATTTATGGGGGGTGAACCCGCCCGGCGGCCGGGCGTATCGGATTCCGTAGGTAAACCACCCCCGGAGGGTAAGTAAACAACTGCCGTATCAGAATGAGACCCGGGACACATAGTGTCCGGAGTCGCATTTTGCGACCCCAGACACTTCGTGTCTGCCGTCTCAATTTGAGACTCATAGGCGACCTTTGCAGACTTATGAGTCGCAGATTGAGACGCATAGGCCGCTCCGCTATGAATCTCAGATTGAGACTCATAGGCCCCCGCTTTGGGGGTCAGGCCCTTGACCACCTTGGTCGGCCGTGGGACGTCCCGGTCCCGTTCCCGGACGGCCCGAAGCTCCTCGTAGCGGTCCAGGTCGGCCGGGTGGACGGGGTCGTCCATGCTGATCTGGTAGAGGTTCCGGTCCTGGCGCGGCTTGCCGTCGACCATCTGGTACTGCTTGACCCGCCGCACGAAGTTTCCCAGCGGCTCGTTGCGGCCGAACTCCCGGAACAGGCTC
>DATLHN010000268.1:0-4384 GCA_035539875.1 Armatimonadaceae bacterium | reverse complement strand
CCGGCGCGCGTGATCGAAGCGGACGGCACGACCCGGGTCGTCTCCGAGCGGACGACCGCGCTGCCCGCCGTCTCCGAACCGTCCGCGCCGTTGCCCGCGCCCATCTACCAGCCGCTCCCCGACGAGGTGCTGGCGCGCCTCGCCGAAGCGAAGGTCGTGCTGAGGAAGGGGGTAGCGGAACTGGTCGTCAACGGCGACCCGCGCCTGCCGATCTGGTTCTTCGTCAACACTGAGATGGCCGAGGACCCCGACGCGGGACGCGAGATTGCCCGGCGGCAGATTCGCTACGCCTACGAGGCGGGCGTCCGCACCTTCACGGTGCTCGCCCACCTGCCGTGGAAGGCGCGCTCGGGCAATCGGCGGTTCGAACCGCTGGACGACAGCGTGCGCTTCATCGCGGAGAACGCCCCGGACGCCCTCATCCTGCCCCGCCTGATCTTCTCGCCGCCGACCTCCTGGGAGCGCGCGCACCCGGACCAGATGATCCGGTACGCGGACGGCTCGGCGGGGGACGTGTCCCTGGCGTCGCGGTCGTTCTGGGAGGAGGAGGCGGTCGACGCCCTGCGCGCCGCGGTGGAGCACGTCGCCGAAGGGCCGTACGCCGAGCGCGTCTTCGGGTTCTACCTGGAGCACGGCGAGTGGTTCCACGAGAAGGGACGCGGCTACGACCGCTCCGAGGCCAACGTCGAGGGCTTCCGGGCCTGGCTGCGGCAGCACTACAAGAACAACTTCGTCGCCCTGCGCACCGCGTGGCACGACGGCGACGTGACGTTCGAGAACGCCGAGATTCCGGCCTACCCTCCGCCCGCGGCGCAGGGGCCGGTCTTCTTCGGCGAGCGCGAAGGCCGCTGGGTCGACTTCAACGAGTACAGCAGCGACGTCGTCGCCCAGGTCATCCTGCGCCTGGCGCGGGCGGTGAAGGAGGCGAGCGGAAACCGCTCCGCGGTCGCCGTCTCCTACGGCTACACGCTGGAACTGCCCCGCGCCGCGTCCGGACACCTCGCCCTGGGGCAGGTGCTGAACGCCCCGCAGGTCGACATCCTCACCGGGCCGCTCTCCTACGGCGGTCGGATGCCCGGCGGCTCCGCCCCGCTGCCCGCCCCGGTCGACTCTGTCACCCTCGCCGGGAAGCTCTGGGTCAGCGAGGACGACACGAAGACCTTCCTCGCCGGCGCGGAGACGCCCGACGCCTATAACCCGAAGATTGGGACGGCCGAGGGGACGCGCGCCGTCCACGCCCGGAACTTTGGCGCGGCGCTCGCCAAGGGGGTCGGCATCTCCTGGATGGACCTCTGGGGAGAGGGCTGGTTGGACGACCGCGAGACCTGGCAGAGCCTCGGCAAACTGGTCCAGATCGCCGACCGGTTGGCGACGCGCCGCCGGAACCCGCGCACCCGCCCCGTCCGCGAGCCGGACGTCGCCGTACTGGTGGACGAGCGCTCGTTCTTCGACGTCCGCGCCGACGAGGACCTGCTCGGCCATCTGATCAGCTTCCAGAGGGACGCCCTCGTGCGCTCCGGGGCGCGCGTCGGATTCTACCTGCTCTCGGACCTGGCGAAGAAGAGCTTCCCCGAGGAGCCGAAACTGCTGATCTTCCTGAACGCCTTCCACATTCCGGGAGACGTGCGCGCGGCGATCACGCAGCGGTTCCAGGACGGCGGGCGGACGCTGGCCTGGGTCTACGGACCCGGCTGCCGCGAGACGAACCCGGCGGAGCTGACCGACGTCATCGGCATGCAGCTCCGGCTCCAGCCCTGGGGCTCGAAGACGGGATCGCAGGTCGTGGACGAGCGCTCGCCGCTCTCCGAGGGTCTGCGCGGCCAGCGCATCGGCGAGGAGAAGCGGACCAACCCGTCCTACTACGTCTCCGACCCGCGGGCGCTCGCCGTGGGTGAGTACATCCACACCGGCAATCCATCGATCGCGGTGCGCAAGCATCCGCGCTGGCAGAGCGCCTTCGTCGGCGAGCCCGTGCTCACGGTGCCGCTGCTGCGCGGCCTGTACCGGCTCGCGGGCGTGCCCTTCGCTACCGTGGACGACGACGTCGCGTGGATCGCCGACAACTTGATCTGCCTGCACAGCGCGCCCGGAGGCGGCACCACGCTCTACCTGCCCGAGGAGGGCGTGCTGTACGACCTGTGGGCGGAGGAGACGCTGGCGACCGGCGGGTTCGGCGCGAGGCTCTCCATGCCGCCGCGCGGGACGCGTCTGCTCTTCTACGGCTCGGAGTCCGAAGTCGCCCGCTTCGGCGGCGATCCGAAGGCGGGACCTCCCGGCCTTTCGCAGGAGGAACTGCCGACCCCGCCCGCCCGGTTCGCGTTCGAGGCGGTCGCGGCCTCGCGCCCGGCGGAGGAGGCCGTCTCGGCCGAGGACGCCGCCCTGATGGAGGCGGCGCTCAGCGGCGAACTGCCCTTGCTCGACAAGGACGAGACCGAAGACGACGGCGACCTCCTGGTGCCGGAGGCCGTTGCCGGCGCGGTGACGCCCGCCGAGGGCGTACCCACGGAAAGCGGCGACGACGCCGCTGCCGCCGGGGGGCGTAAGAAGCGCCGCCGCCGCCGCCGCGGGCGCGGCCAGGACGAGACTGAGTCCGATGAGCCCGGCGTGCTGCTGGAGGGCGTCCTGGCCGTTCCCGGCGAATCCGCGCAAGGGGAAGCGGTGGGGGACGAAGAGACGGATGCCGGGGAGGCGGAGACCCCAGCCGCCGCCGTTCGCCGTCCGTCGCTCGAAGAGCTTCTTCCGCTCTCGGAACTGTCCGACGAGACGCAGCTCCCGCCCATACCCGACGAGTTCCTGCCGCTCGACACCGGGACTCTGCGGCCCACAGCCGCGGCCTCGGTCGCCTCCTCGGAAGAGGACGTGGCGTCGGAGGCGGACGCGGCGGAGTCCGACTCCGCAGCGCGCTCCCGGCGACCGCGCCGCCCCCGGTTCCGCCGGGGACGCCGTGGCGCGGGCGAGGAAGGCGGCGGCCCCGAAGGAGAGACTACCGCTCCGGAAGGCTCCGCCCCGCCCGCCGCAGGGCCGGATACCGAATCGCCATAAACACGGCGACGACCCCCATAAGGATGCCGCCCGCCGCGATCGCGGCGGGCGCGCCTGCTACATTGGCCACCGCCCCCGCCCACAGACTTCCGACCGGCGTCAGCCCCATCAGGATCAGGGAGTAGATGCTCATCACGCGCCCGCGCAGGTCGTCGGGCGTGGAAGTCTGGAGCAGCGAGTTGGCCGTCGCCAGGAACATGATCACCGCGAACCCGAGCAGTGCGCTCACCACATACGCCACGGGAAGGCTGCGGTTGAAGGCCATGACCACCTCCAGCACCGGGAACGAAAGCCCCGCCCCCATCAGGATGCGCCCCTTGCGCGGGTAGTCCGAGAGCGTCGCCATCGTCAGCGCGCCGAGCAGCGCGCCCGCGCCCCGGAACGAGAGCAGCATCCCGTACCCGGCCACGTCCGCGCCGAGCGTGAAGCGCGCCAGCGACGGCAGCAGGACGAAGTCCGGCGCGAGGAACAGCGAGAACGCCGTGACCAGGCAGATCAGGCTCAGCGCGGGCCGGTGGCGGCGCAGGAAGTCGCCCACCTCGCGCAGCGCGGCGAGCGGCGACGTGCCGCCGCTGTCGGGGTGCGGCGAGAAGTCCCCCCGCATCATCAGCAGGCCCGCGATCACCGCAAGGTAGGAGACGCCGTTGGCGGCGAAGCACCAGCCGAGCGCGCGCACGCCGTCGGTCCCCGAGAGCAGCCCCAGCAGGATGCCCGTCAGTGCCGGTCCGACTACGCGCGCGCCGTTGAAGATCGACGACTGGAGGGCGATGGCGTTGGGGAGGTCCGACTTGCCCACCATCTCGATCAGGAACGACTGCCGCGCGGGCACGTCGAAGACGGTGGTTATCCCGAAGAGGAGGGCAAGGAAAAGCACCTGCCCGACCGTGATGTGCCCCGCGAGCGTGAGGTAGGCGAAGGCGAACGCCAGGACCATCTGCGCCGCCTGCGCCAGGAGGATGATGTTGCGCTTGGAGTAGCGGTCCGCGATCACCCCGCCGTAGAGCGCCCCGAAGAGCATGGGCAGTGAGGAGGCCGTCGCGACCATGCCCAGGTAGAGGTTCGCCTGCTGCGCCGCCGCGCTGCCCGACGTCGCCGCCTGCGCCAGCGTCGCCCCCGGCGCGGCCAGCAGCACCACCAGCCACTGCCGGGCCGTGTCCTGCATCCAGGTCCCGATCAGCGACGAGAACTGCCCGGCGTAGAAGAGTCGGAAGTTCCGGTGCCGCAGCGCCGCGAACGTGCGTGGCAGCCGGAACCGCCCCCAAGTCGGCAACTCGTCCCCCGCGCCTGTGCCCTCCCCGTTGCGCCCGCCCGCCGTTTCCGCCGCCCCGCGGCCAGTCTGTGC
>DATLHN010000267.1:0-1790 GCA_035539875.1 Armatimonadaceae bacterium | reverse complement strand
GCCCATGACCGGAGGGGGCGGGGGCGGCGGCTCGCGCCGGAGGATGCGCAGGTACGACTCCTCCGTGATCTCCGACACCGACAGCACGTTGGGGGCGAGCGGGGTCCAGTCGGGCAGCGGGTCGGAGCGCAGGTCGATCCGCTCGACGTTTTCGGTGGGAACGACGGTCACGACCTCGTCTGCCGCGATCAGCAGCTGTTTCTGGGCGAAGAGCCGCTCCGGGCGCACCTGGTCGAGAATCCCCTGGGCGCGGTCCGGGTCGGACTGGACGAACTGGTACCGGCCGCCGCTCACGAGGTGCAGGGTCAAATGCAGGTAGCCGACCGTCGGCCGGTAGGGGGAAGCGTCGCGCATCGTCGTGCCGCCTTTCGGATACTCTCGCGGGAGTCTTCAGCACCGTTGTACCCCAAGGCCACGGCGGCGCGATCAGGGCGTCAACCTCCAGGCGAAGTTTCCGGGCCGCGCGCGCGAGCGCGGGTGCTCCCAATCCGGTCGTCCTCCGGCGGCAGGAATTGCGGGGGCGGGAGCGTAAGGTATAAATGTCAGCCTGCTTGACCGCGCGCCCGGCCGGCGGCCACTGGGGGCGCGGCGGCGCAGGCGGGCGACAAGCAAAAACGCGTGGAAAGGGTCAGTGTGGATTCCGTCCCATGAACACTAAACTCAGCAGGCGCTCCCTCCTCGGCGCGGCCCCGCTCGCCGCCGTCGCACTCGCCGCGGGTTTCACCGCCGCGGCCGCGGTCGGAGGCTGCTCGAAGCCGGACCCGAAGGCAATGCTCCTGGGCGACTGGCGGGTGCGCCCGACCTCCGCTGTCGTGCAGGGGGTGAAGATGACCGACGACAACACGACCCGGGGGGAGGCGCGGGCGCTGGGCGCGTACCTCGGGAGCTTCACCGTCTCGTTCCGGCCCGACAACAGCTTCACCTTCCGCATGGGGCCGACGCCGATGGAGGGCACCTGGACGCTCGAGGGCGAGAAGGTGACCATGAGCGTGGGAAAGATGGGCGGCGAGTTCGCCGGGTACGGCGCGGCGGCGGCGGGCCGCGGCGCGGCGGCAGCGCCGCCGATGCTCACGCTGAGCGGCGAGCTCGACCCGCGGCTCAAGGTCCTGAACGTGGAGTTCCCGAACCTCGGCGGCGACGCGCAGCAGCTCCAGCGCCTCGTCTTCGAGAAGCCCGACCGGTAGCGCGCCGCCCAGCGGCGACGACGGAGAAGGGCCTATTAGGGGGATCGTCGGGGGTGTCAGCGGGACGGCGCGGTGCGGGCGGGTATGCGCGCGCGCTACTTACCCTGTGGGACCGGCGCCGTTCGCTGTAGGCGCAACCGGTTACTACTGCCGTTCCCTGGGCGTTGGGCCACCGCCTAATCAGCGCGAACAGGGAACGGCAGTAGTAACCGGTTGCGCTGAGTAGAAACGGGGACCGGTGCGGTAAAGGAGGCTTTACCTCAGCCGCGGCGAAGCGCCGCGGACGTGCTGCTAACGCTATCGTCGCCGTTGCCGCCCTGACGTCGTCCCGCTGACACCGGATGATTCTCCGAAGGGAAAGCATGTTCCTCCCGGCGGAGTCACTGCCGTACGCAAAGGGTGGATTCGCGACCCGGCCGGTACGTAGCCTCCGTATCTATCTGCCTGGTTAACCGTCCGAAATACCGGGTAGATTCAAGACGCGATGATGACTTCACGCTTGCCTGTGAAGCCTGCCTCCTCCCCGACCGGGAGGGGGCTTTTCTCTTTTTCTGTTTGCCGCAGGCTTCCGCGCTGAACCAACACCGGCGATCCTGCGTCTATGAG
>DATLHN010000266.1:0-11558 GCA_035539875.1 Armatimonadaceae bacterium | reverse complement strand
GGGTGAGGCCGTTCATGGACAGCGCCCCCTCGCCGAAGAGGAAGGGCAGCGTCGGGGCCTGCTTGCCCGCGCCCGCGCCGCTGCTCCACGCGCGGTAGAGGACGCCGGTGAGGCCGAGGGCGAGGAAGTTGACGGTGGTGCCGACGATGACCTGGTCGCGGCGCAGGCCGACGCCGAAGAGGGCGAAGAGCGCCGCGCCCGCCGTGCCCGCGGCGACGGCGGCGAGGACGCCGAGCCACGGGGAGCCTGTTGTCACGGCGACCACGACGGCGGCGAGCGCGCCGCAGACCATCAGGCCTTCGAGGCCGATGTTGATGACGCCGACGCGCTCCAGGAAGACCTCGCCGAGCGCGGGCAGGAGCAGCGGCGCGGCGGCGGCGAGCGTCTGGAGGAGCAGCGAGGCGACGAGAGCGGTCATGAGGTCCGCGCGCCCCCGTTCCTCCACCGCTCGCGCGCCCGGGCGTAGCCGAGCAGCGCGAACAGGGTCACCGCCTGCATGACCTGGATGAAGACCGACGAGACGCCCGCGCCCTGGAGGTTCGTGGCCCCGGCGGTGAGCGCGCCGAAGAACAGCGCGGAGGGCACGAGGCCGACCGGCGAGAGGTTGGCGAGCAGGGCGACGGCGATGGCGGTATAGCCGTAGCCGGGCGAGTAGCGGTCGGCGAGGAAGTAGGTGACGCCCGCTATCTGCACCGCGCCCGCGAGGCCGGAGAGCGCGCCGGAGAGGAGGAAGGCAGTCATCGTGGTACGGCCGACCGGGATGCCCGCGGCCTCGGCGGCGGGCGCGCCCGCGCCGACGGCCCGCAGGGCGAACCCGCCCGCGGTGCGGCTGAGGTAGAACCAGACGACCAGCACGAGCAGGGCGGCGAGGAAGACGCCCGCGTGCAGGCGGGTGCCGGGCAGGTCGGCGGTGGCGGGCTGGAGGAGAAGGAGGCGCGCGGGGACGGCGATCTTGTCCGACTGGGGGTAGCGCAGGGCGGCCTCCTGGAGCGGGCCGCGCACCATCCAGGCGACCCCCTGCAGGGCGATGAAGTTGAGCAGGAGGGTGGACAGGACCTCCTGGACGCCGCGGTAAAGCTTGAGGACGCCCGCGACGCCGCTCCAGAGAGCGCCCGCGACCGCGCCCGCGAGCAGCACGGCGACGAGGTGGGTCGCCGCGGGCAGTTTCATCGTGCCGACCCAGGTGGCGGCGACGGCCCCGACGAGGAACTGGCCTTCCGCGCCGATGTTGAAGAGGCGGCAGCGGAACGAGAGGGCGACGCCGAGGCCGGTGAGCAGTAGCGGGACGGTCTGGATGAGCGTTTCGGCGACGTTGTAGCGCGAGCCGACGGCCCCGGCCCAGAGCGCCTTTGCGACGGCGACGGGCGAGGCCCCGGCGAGGCGGACGACGAGGGCGAGGACGAGCAGTCCCCCGCCGACGAAGAGCAGGAGGAGCGGGAGGTCGCGCAGCAGCAGCGCCGGGAGGCGGGACTTCACGCGGCCGCCTCCGCGTCGGAATGGTGCCAGGTGGTCCGGGCCGGTGGTTGAAACCACCGTCTTCTGCCGTTCAAGCCCGCCTCCGCGGGCTGCGGGAACGTGAGCATTTCCGGCGAACGGCGTCTGCCATGGGAACGGGAGCCCGCGGAGGCGGGCTTGAACGGCAGAAGACGGGACTTCATTCCGCGGCACGACCCGAGGCGGCGGGGTGGACGTCCCATCATCCCCTCTCCTTCCCGCCCGTGCTGCCGCCCATGAGCAGGCCGATCTGCTCGCGCGGGGTGGTGGGCGGGACGACGCCGGTGAACGCGCCGTCGAAGAGGACGGCGACGCGGTCGGCGAGCGACAGGACTTCCGAAAGCTCGGTGGAGATGAGGACGATGGCCGTGCCCGCGGCCTGCGCCCGGCGCAGGGAGTCGTGGACGTAGGCGATCGCGCCCACGTCGAGGCCGCGCGTGGGGTTGACGGCGACGACCACGCGCGGCGTGTCGGCCAGCGCGCGGGCGACGACGACCTTCTGCTGGTTGCCGCCCGAAAGGGCGGAGACGGGCTCGTCCGGGCCGGAGGTGCGGATGTCGAACCGCCGGACGAGGTCCTTCGCCCGCTCGCGCAGGGCGGGCCAGCGCAGCAGCGGGCCGCGCCGGAACCCGGGGGCGTCGTAGACGCCGAGGGCGAGGTTTTCGGTGACGGAGAGCGGGAGCGCGAGGCCGCGGGTCTGCCGGTCGGCGGGGATGACGGCGATGCCCGCGTGCCGGAAGCGCGCGGCGGCGCTCCCCGGGGACAGGGGCTGCCCGTCTACGGCGATGGTCCCGGAGGCGGCGCGCAGGAGGCCCGCGAGGCATTCGGCGAGTTCCTCCTGGCCGTTGCCGTCCACGCCCGCGATACCGAAGATCTCCCCGGGCGCGACGTCGAACGAGAGGTCGTCCAGGAGCGGCTTCGGCGTCCCGCGCGGCCCGGCGACCGTGAGGTTTGTGACCGCGAGGCGGGGAGTCGATGCCGCGTCCTGTCCGGCAGGGACGTGCGGCTCCTCCCCCGTCGTCACGTCGGCGAGGCTATCTTCCTGGCGGGCGAGGGTGCGGATCTTCTCGGCGGCCTCGGAGTCGGTGCCGACCATGGCTTCGGCGAGGGACCGGGCGGTGGCGGCGGCCGTCGGGGTTTCGAGGACGACGCGGCCCCGGCGCAGGACGGTGACGCGGTCGGAGAGCGATAGGACCTCGTCCAGCTTGTGCGAGATGAAGACGATGCCCCGCCCCTCGGCGGCGAGGGTGCGGATGGTGGCGAAGAGCTCGGGGGTCTCGGTCGGCGTCAGGACGGCCGTCGGCTCGTCGAAGATGAGGACGCGGGTCTGGCCGCGCAGGGCTTTCAGTATCTCGATGCGCTGCTGCGTGCCGACCGGCAGGTTCCCGGCGGGGGCGTCCCACGGGACGCGCCAGCCGAGGCGGTCGGCGACTGCCTTCGCCTCGGCGAGGACGGCGGGCAGCGGGTAGGAGAGCGGGCCACCCTTGTCCGGCGACGCGCCGAGCATCAGGTTCTCGGCGACCGAGAGCGGCGGCACGAGCAGGAAGTGCTGGTGGACCATGCCGATGCCGCGCGCGGCGGCGTCGGCGGGCGAGGCGAAGCGCACGGGCTGCCCGCCCATCCGCACCTCCCCCGCCGTCGGGCGCAGCAGGCCCGAGAGCAGGTTCATCAGGGTGGACTTGCCCGCGCCGTTCTCGCCGAGCAGGGCATGGACTTCGCCCGCGCGCACCGCGAAGTCCACGCCGTCGAGCGCGGTAAAGGGGCCGAAGCGCCGGACGATGCCGCGCGCCTCCAGTACCGGGGCCGTCTCGCTCAGGGCCGCGCTCAGCTCCCCGCCGCGGAATCGGGAGCGGTGTCGACCTTGCCCGCGGCGATGTCCTTCTCCGCCTGCGCGATCTTCGCCTTCAGGTCGGCGGGGATGGTCCCCGCGAACCCGGGATTGTACTTGAAGTAGACCGCCCTGTCGGCGAGGCCCGCGGCTACCTTCTTGCCGGTGCCCTTCCCCTCCTTGACAACCTTGCCCGCCGCGAGGTAGGCGTTGGGGACGTCGAGGATGAACGAGCCGAGGTTCTGGGCGGTGGCGAGGTCGCTCTGGTCGCTGTTCGCGCCGATGAAGGCGACGCCGGGCTTCTCGGTGACGGCCTGGGCGACGCCCTTGCCGCCCTCGTTGGCGTTGTGCATCACGACGTCGACGCCCTCGCTGAGGAGCGCCTGGGTCTGCTGCTTGGCCTTGCTGACGTCCTTCTCGTCGCCGGTGAAGACGATGCGGACGTCGACGCCGGGCTTGACCGCCTTCGCGCCCTTCGCGAACGACTGGAACGAGTCGCGGACGATGGGAATCTCCGCCGCGCCGACGCAGGCGATCTTGCCGCTCTTGCTCATGCCCGCGGCGAGCATCCCGGCCAGGTAGGTCGCCTCGCCGGAGCGGAACTCGATCGGGGTGAGGTTCGGCTTCTCGGTGCGCCCGCCGATGACGACGAAGGTGGTCTTCTGGAAGTCGGGCGCGACCTCGGCGGCGGCGTCATCGTACTCCGAGCCGTGGAGGAAGATCAGGTGATTGCCGCCCTGCGCGAGGGTGCGCGCCGCGCCCGCGACCGCCGCCGGTTCCGGCCCCTCGACGGGCGGGGTGACTTCCGCGCCCAATTCCTTCTCGATGCGCTTCACGCCCTCGTAGGCGAGGCCGCTCCACGCCTTGTCGGTGGCGACGGAGCCGGGTGTGATGAGGCCGACCTTCATGGTCCCCTCCGGCGCGCCGGGGATTGGGTAGGAGGCATCGGTCGTGCCGGCTCCGGGGGACGCCGCGCCGACCGGAGCGCCCGGGCTCGGGGCGGCCTCCTGCTGGCAGCCCGCGGCGAGCGGCAGGAGGGCGGCAGCGGCGGCGAAGAGCAGCGTCGGGGCGAGGCGGCGGCGAGAGCGCACCGCGGGCAGGGAAGCGCGCAAGGAAGGGTCTCCTTAATGCAAACCGGGAAGGCTGTAAAAAGGATACCTCCGCGCCCGCTCCCCTGTCAACGGTATGCCTGCTTACCCTGCGGCGACGGTGCGGGGCGTCTCGCCGGGCGATAGGCCGTCCGGGTCGTTCACCTGCGCGCCGGGGGGCGCGGGCACTTCGCCGGACAGGAGCGGGTCGGCCGTCGCCGCCATCCAGGCGTCCAGCCGCCCGCGCATCTCGGCGAGGACGGGCTCGTGCGCGGGATCGGCGGCGAGGTTATGGGCCTCGTTGGGGTCGAAGACGAGGTCGTAGAGCTGTTCGCGCTCGGGGGCGCGCTCGCGCCAGCCGTGGGCGAGCAGGACGTCCTTGCTGGGACTGTCGTCGCAGTTGGGCAGGACGGGGCCGCGCCGGTAGTCGAAGCGGCGGATGTACTTCCAGCGTTCGGTGCGGACTGCGCGCATCGGCTCGTAGGCCGCGTGGTAGGTGACCTCGGCGAAGACGGCGTCGTTGACCTGCTCCCGTTCGCCGTCGAGCAGCGGGACGAGCGACTTTCCCTGGAGGTAACCGGGCTTGTCGACGCCGAGCAGGTCGCAGAGCGTCGGGAAGAGGTCGATGTGCGAGACGAGGCCGTCGAGGACGCGCCCGGCGGCGAGGCGCGCGGGCCAGCGCAGTATGAGGAGCACGCCCATGCCGTGGTCGGTGAGGTGGCACTTCATGAGGGGGAAGGCGATGCCGTGGTCGGTGGTGCAGACGACGAGCGTGCTGTCGGCAAGGCCGCTGCGGTCGAGGGCGTCGAGGACCGCGCCGACCTTGCGGTCGAGCGTCCTGGCGGATTCCCCGTAGGCGGCCATGTCGGCGCGGGTCTCGGGCGTGTCGGGCAGCGGCGCGGGCGGGCGGGCGTAGCGGCCGTCCCCTTGCAGGCCGTCCGGGTGGAAGTCGCGCCCGCGCCGGTGCGTCTCGGTGAAGCCGACGTCCATGAAGAAAGGCGTCGTCGGGCGGGAGTCGAGGAAGGCGGCGGCGCGCTCCTCGGGGCCGCGGTTGTCGTCCGGCAAGACGTCGTAGCCGAGGGCGTCCCGCTCGGCGTGCGGGGCGACGTGCTGGAGTCCGGCGAGGACGGTGGTATAGCCCGCGCGCTTGAGGGCGAAGTTCAGGTGCTCGCCGGGATCGCGCAGGCGGAAGCCGCGGTGGGCGAGGCCGATCATGCCGCTGGAGTGCGGGGCCTGGCCGGTCAGGAGCGCGGCACGGCTGGGCGAGCAGGTCGGCGCGGCGCAGAAGGCGTTGCGGAAGAGTACGCCCTCGTCGGCGAGCCGCTGGTAGGCGGGCGTCGCGACCGGGTGGCCGTAGGGCTGGACGCAGCGCCCGGTGTCGTGCGAGTGGATATAGACGATGTTGGGCCGCGCCGCCGTCGTTGCCATGTGGGCCGTTTCGACAACGGGGGGATGGGGTCCTGCACCGGGGAGGTTGCGCTCCGCTCCCTTCGGACTCTCACCCCCGGCGCTTCGCGCCACCCCCTCTCTCGCAAGCGAGAGAGGGGGTAAAAGGGGGCTATTCGGCGAAGGCGGAGCGCAGCAGGGCGAGGCTCTTGGGGACGGCGGTAAGGGGGTCCTCCTTACCCTCGAACTCCAGGGAGAGGTAGCCAGGGTAGTGGTGGCGCTTCAGGATGCCCGCGATGCGCGGGTAGTCGAGGTCGAGGGTGTACCAGATGCCGCCGCCGAAGTAGGTCTTGGCCTGGACGAAGACGGTCTGAGGGGCGAGCTTCTCCAGCCGGTCGTAGGGGTCTTCGAGGAAGTTCCCGGTGTCCATCGTGACCTGGAGCCAGGGGGAGTCGAGGGCGTCCACGATGCGCAGGACCCCTTCTGGGGTGAGGCCGAGGCCCCAGTGGTTTTCCAGGCCGAGGGTGACGCCGTAGCGCTCGGCGGCGGGCAGGCACTTTTCCAGGCTGTCGATCACCCAGGGGAAGCCGTCCTCGTCGGTGTAGCCGGGGAGCGGCGGTTCGACGCCGCGGTTGGCCATCAGGTCGTCGAAGTCCTTGCTGGTGCCCCAGCGGCCGGTGTTGACGCGGATGGTCGGGATGCCGAGGGCGTAGGCCATTTCGATGCAGCGGACGGTGTGCTCGATGTTCTTTTGGCGCTCCTCGGCGTCGGGCGAGACGAAGCCCTGGTGGATGGAGAGGCCGCACAGGTCGAGGCCGAGGGTGAAGGCGAGCCGCTTGAGATTCTGGAGGTAGGCGTTGTCCTCGGAGTCCATCTGCCGGTGGAGCAGCTCGACGCCGTCGAAGCCCATGCGGGCGGCGTGCTCGATGCAGGCGTCCACGGGGCGCAGGGCTTCGTTCTTGAACTGCCAGAAGGAGTAGGTAGATACGGCGATTCGGTTCATAGGGTCAGGATTAGACACCGGGTTCGAGGATTCCGCGCGAGGCAGACGTCATACCGATAGCCTGCCGGAACACCAGCCCTCGACGAGTTCCGCGACCGTGTCCGCCAGGAACTTGAACTGCCCGTCAATCGGGTAGGCCCAGAGTCCGGGGCGCCCGTTCCGGTACCCGAAGTCGATGCCGTCGCCGCCGGAATGGCCGACGACCAGGAATTGATGATCGACGTCCTCGTAGGCTTCGGAGAGCGGCACGATCACCGGCGTCTGCGAAAAGGTGTCGAAGTGCCCACGCTGCGCCCATCCCGCGTCGAAATACTCCTCGCAGTGATAGCCGCGCCAGCGCGACGGCATGACCGGCTCGCGTACCGAAACGCCCGCGGCGGCCAGGACGCCCTCCATGAGTTCGCGCCCGTATCCCAGGTGCGTCAGTTCGACGGCCACCTCCTCCGCCGGGCAGTAGCCGCCGTCGGCCGTCTCCTGTCGCAGCGTTTCGAAGTCGAGAACCCGCCCGAGGCCGCTGGCGACAAGATGCTCCTCCAGCGGCGCGACGAGTTTCCCCCAGCGTTCGCCGGGCGGGATCAGGCCCAATTGGGTTACGACGATCACCGGGTGCATGGAGATTCCGCGATCAGGATTCGACACCCGGCCAGGAGATTCCGGGCCGGGTGTCTGCAGCGGGCGAGATTTAGAAGTCGCCGCCCGCGGTGCGCTGCCCGTTCCGGCCGACCAATGGCGGGAGCTTCGGGCGGGGGTGCGGGCGGTTTTCGATCTTCGGGAGCGGCTTTGCGTCGGAAGCGGGCGGCGGGGCCGCGGTCAGGGTCTCATCCGGCTTTCTGCACCCGGCGGCGACCAGCACGGTCAGGGCGACCGCCGCCAGGGCGGCCATGCGCGTTCGCGTCTTCATTCGGGTCCTCACCACTACAGGTCGCTGTTGCCGGTCTTCTTCAGGGACCAGAGGTAGCGGCTCAGGTCCGTGATCAGGACGTCGCTGGTGGCGATGCCGACGCGCCAGTTGGTGCCCGCGGCGAGCGCGCCGGGGGTGTACCACTTGACGTGGCCGTCGCAGAAGGCGACGTTGCCGCCGCCGGTATGGCGCGGCGCGAAGAGGCCGGTGGAGGTGGCCGGGGTGCCGGTGGGGCCGCCGACGCCCTGCGGGCCGCTCTCGAAGGCGCTGTTGAATCCCCAGCCGTCGAGGCTGCACACCCGGCTGTTCGCCCCAACCGCGGCGGGCGAGGTGACCAGGTTGCTGGGGTAGAACGCGCCCGCAGAGCCGCCCGAGAGGATGACAACGGGCTTGGTCTCGGTGAGCAGCACGGTGTTCGCCGGGGCCTCGATGTCCCCGAGCGCCGCGGGGCGTCCCCAGACCGCGCCCGCGGTGGGCAGGAGCGTGTCGGGCGCGCAGTCCGGGTTGGGCTGGAGGTAGTCGAGGTTCATGCCGTAGGTGATGAACATCTGCGACCACTTCACCCCGGCGTTGGTGGGCGTGGGCGTCCACTGGCTGTAGAAGTCCGCCTCCAGGCCCGGGCAGACGAAGACGGAGTTGCCCCCGCTCATGTTCGTCTTGATGTAGGGCATCACCACCTCGTTCCAGTCGAGGCGGGCGTCGCCGTTGCCGCCGCAGAACCAGGTGATGCGGGGCGCGGGCGGGACGTTGCAGTTATGGACCGGCGGCATCGTCTCGTCGTAGTCCTGCGTGTACTGCATGATGCCGAGCGAGATCTGCTTCGTGTTGGAAAGGCAGGAAGCGCCGCGCGCCTTTTCGCGGGCCTGGGCGAAGACCGGGAAGAGGATCGCCGCCAGAATGGCGATGATGGCGATGACCACAAGAAGCTCGATCAGCGTGAATGCGCGGCGGGAGGACCGTCGCGGCGTTGCGATACGGGCGGCGGCAGATGCGAAGGAGCGCTGCTCCATAGTCGTTACCTCCAGAAGTCGATGAATTGGACAGGCGGTCTCTCCGTATTTGGCGTCGGGGAAGCTTAAGACGCCTCCTCGCTCGCCCCGGTGCGGGTGGAGTCGGCGGCGTGCAGCGCCGCCTCGAGTATGACGTGCCGGTAGGGCCGGTCCCGATCGGCAAGTCTCTCCAGCAGCATTTCCGCGGCGCGCGCGCCGACTTTCTCGAACGGCTGGCAGACGGTCGTCAGGAACGGCCTACCCGGCAGCCACCGCTCGATGCCGTCGAACCCTGCTACGGCGAAGTCCTCGGGGACGCGCAGGCCGTCGGCGCGCAGTGCGTCCACGAGATGCAGCGCCCCGTAGTCGTTCACCACGAACGCGGCAGTCGGACGCTCCGCCTCCGCCGCGGACTCCTGCCGGAGAGCCACGATCCGGCGCGCCAGCTCCGGCGCGTCGCGGTCGGTCTGGAGTGTGAGCACCGTCGCCGGGAGGCCTGCCGCCGCCATCGCCTTCCGGTACCCCTCCTGCCGCTCGAAGACGGTCGAGACTTTCTCGCGGTTGGTGACGTGGACGATGCGCCGGTGCCCCCGGGCGATCAGGTGCCGCGTCACGGCGGCTGCCGCCTCGACGTTGTCCACGCCGACAAAATCGCTATCAAAACCGGCGGGCGGAAGGCGGTCCAAAAAGACCAGCGGACGCCCGGAGGCGCGCACCGCTTCCAGCGCGGGCCGGTTGTCCACCCCGCCGAGGTACCACAGGATCACCCCTTCCACGTCGGCGTCGCCCTGGATGCGCCGCAGGAAGCGCGCTTCCGGCTCCTCCAGGTGCCCGTCGTCGCCCGGTCCGGGGCACTCCAGGATGATCCGGAAGTCGTCCATCGGGAGCGCGGAGCGCACGCCGTTCAGGATCATCGACGCCCCCGGGTCGGTCGGTCCCGGCCAGAGCCAGAGCGCCACGCTGCGACGCGCCGTGGACGCCGCCGCGAACGCCTCTTCGCCCGTTCCCTTTCCGTTCGCGCGGACGATGGGCCGACAGCGGGCGGAGCGCACCACCAGGTCCCGCCGCTCCAGGTCCTCGACGGCCTGGCGCACGGTGACGCGGCTGACGCCGAACTCCTCGGCCAGCGCCCGCTCGCTCGGGAGCATCTGGCCGCCGCGGTACTCGCCCGCCTCGATGCGCTCCGCGAGGACGGAGGCCACGTGCCCCACCGCCGGGGACGCGACGCCTCTCCCGGCTTCGGTTTCAGTGAGGCCCGCGACGGCGGCCGTCGCGGGCGCGGTAGTTCCGGACACGCTGTCGCCCTGCTTCCGATGACCCCTCATCGCCGAGCGCTTCCCAATTGGACCAAATATACCAAATCAGTTTCCCGGTTGTCAATCACTATTTTTGGCTCTGTTTTCATCGTAATCTACCCTGACCAAACGGCGACTATGGTATTTATGGTATCTCAAAAACGGCCGCGCGGCGGACCATTCCTTGCGGCGGTCCGCCGCGCGCGCTGCCTTCGCCTCCCTATTGTGCGCGGGCTCTACGCCTCCACGCCGAGCGCGGCGAGGACGAAGGCGTAGTCGATGGCCGTCTCCTTCAGGGCGTCGTAGCGGCCGGACGAGCCGCCGTGGCCGGCCGCCATGTTCGTGTGCAGCACCACGGGGCCGCTGCCGGGGGCGATCAGCGTCCGCAACTTCGCCACGTACTTGGCGGGCTCCCAGTACATCACCTGCGAGTCGTTGAGCGAGGTGCGCACCAGCGTCGCCGGGAATGCGACGCCCGGTTCCAGGTTGTCGTAGGGTGAGTAGGAGAGCATGTAGCGGTAGGCGGGCTCCTCGTTCGGATTCCCCCACTCCAGGTACTCCCCGATCGTCAGCGGGAGCGTGTCGTCCAGCATGGTGTTCATCACGTCCACGAAGGGGACGAGCGAGACCACGGCCTTGAACAGGTCGGGCCGCAGGTTGGTCACCGCGCCCATGAGCAGGCCGCCCGCGCTGCCGCCCATGGCCGCCAGTCGGTCGGGCGCGGCGTACTTTTCGGCGATGAGATGCTCGGCGCAGGCGATGAAGTCGGTGAAGGTGTTCTTCTTGTGCATCATCTTGCCCGCGTCGTGCCAGGGCTTGCCCAGCTCGCCGCCGCCTCGGATGTGCGCGACGGCGTATACCACGCCCCGGTCGAGCAGGGCGAGCCGGTTGGAGTTGAAGGCGGCGGGCATCGAGAGGCCGTAGGAGCCGTAGCCGTAGAGCAGGCAGGGCGCGCTGCCGTCGCGCGGCGTCCCCTTGCGGTAGACCAGCGATATCGGGACCTTCGTGCCGTCGCTCGCGGTGGCGTGGACCCGCTCCGAGGCGTAGAGGGTGCGGTCGTAGCCGCCGGGGACGGGGGTCTCCTTGAGCAGGGTGCGCGTTCGGGTCGCCATGTCGTAGTCGAAGACGCTCATCGGCGTGACCATCGAGGCGTAGCGCAGGCGGAAGGTGTCGGTGTCGAACTCCCGGTTGACGTCGCCGAAGAGCGAATAGGTCGGCTCGGGGAAGGCGATGTCGTGGTCCTCGCCGGTCGCGAGGTCCCGGACGCGCAGAACCGGCAGGCCGTCCACGCGCAAGGAGAGCACGAGGTGGCGCGCGAAGACGTCGTGGTCCTCCAGGACGAGCCCGGGCCGGAACGGGACGAGTTCGGTCCAGTCCGCGGGGTCCGCGACGGGCGCGGTAACCAGGTAGAAGTCGGACGTCCCGCGGTTGGTGCGGATGAAGAACTGCCCGTCGCGGTGGTCGACGTAGTACTCGTGCTCCGCCTCGCGCGCGCGGATCAGGGTCGGCGTCCCGAGCGGGTCGTCGGCGCGGAGGTAGCGGTACTCGGTCGAGGTGGAGGCCGCCGAGCCGAT
>DATLHN010000265.1:0-10355 GCA_035539875.1 Armatimonadaceae bacterium | reverse complement strand
GTCGTACGCCGCGTCGCCGAGCGCCCGCCGGTACAGCCCCGTCCGTGCGGACGTCTCCCTCGCCAGTCGTTCCACGCTTCCTTGTTAGCGACCGGCCGCGCATACCCCTGCGCGGCCCCCGCCGTCCGTCCGGCAAATTCGTGTCACATCCCGGTACTCCGCGCGGCTGTTGGCCCCACCAAACTTCGCCATAATCAACACCGTGGATGGTCAAGCCTGGTCGGCTGAACGGGCGGCCAGCGGACGAAAGGAGCCGGATGAAGTTCGCAAGATCGAGGCGTCGCCGGGGGGCGGCCTTCACGCTCGTCGAGGTGATGACGGCGATGATGGTGTTCGTCGTTTTGACGCTCCTGTTCGCGACGTCCCTGCCGGTCTCGCGCAAGACGGCCCGCATGAACGGGCAGTACACCCAGGCCACCAGCCTGTGCCAGCACAAGATCGACCAGCTCCGCGCCCGCGGCTACGGCGGACTCACCTACACGGAGCTGAAGAACACCGGCATCATTGACGCCACGCCCATCACCTCCCCTTACTCGTTCCGGACCATCGACGGCGTGGGCGACGTGCTCCCCGGCGCGGTCACCGAGATACGCGTGGACGCGCCGACGTCGGCCGACGTGCCCATCTCCGCCGTCCGCTCGAACACGAAGAAGGTCACGGTCACGATCCGCTGGAAGAAGACGACCTTCGAAACCGCGACCAGCGAAATGAGCCTGACGGCTCTCATCACCCAGTGAACAGGAGCACGCCCGAAATGCGAAGGAAAGCCAGAGCGGGGTCCTCGCTCGTCGAAGTGGTGGTCACGACCGGGGTGTTCGCCCTCCTCCTCTCGGGGACGTTCTCGATCCTCGCCGGCTCCACGACCGCCGTCAACAGCACGCGCGCCCAGGTGTACGCCGACCAGGACGCGAGCCTCGCGATGCAGTGGATCGTCCAGGACCTGCGCGAGGCGAACCGGGTAGCGATCTACAACGGCGGCGTCCGGGCGGCCACCGGGCAGGAGGGGGGCACGATGCTCGTCACCCGGCCGCGCGTGGTCAGCATCGAGGGGTACTACGACCGCTTCCAGCCCGACACCGCGAACCCCGTCCGCTACTACCTTTCGGACGCGACCGGCAATCCCGCCGTAACCGGCGGCACGCACCTCTGGAAGCGCGCGGAGCGCACCGACGACCGCCGCCTTCTGCGCGCGGGAGTCCGGGAGCTGCGCTTCCTGGAGCGCAGCGCGGGCAGGGTCGAGGTCAGTCTGGTCACCGAGGCGAAGGCGTCCCGCGCCTCGAAGCGGACCGAGCTGACGCAGCGCGTGGTCTACATGAGGAACAAGAAGTAATGGAGCCGAAGAAGAAGACGCAGACGGGGAGGCGCGCCCGGGGCGGGAGCGCCCTGCTCACGACGGTCATCGCCCTGTTCGTCCTCACGGGGGCGACGCTGCTGATCCTGACGCAGTCGGCGAGCGCCCTGCACGTCACGCGCCGGGACCGGGCGGCGGCGACCGCCTTCAACCTGGCGGAGTCCGGCGCGGAGCTGGCGGCGCTGTGGCTGCGCAAGCAGCCCTACCCCCCGGCGGGCCTGGCGTCGCTCGCCCCGTTCGGGGCCCAGCAGCCGCTCGGCGAGGGGACGTACTCCCTGACGGTCATCCCCGACAGGGACAACGAGACGGCCTACCTCAAGCGCTTCAAGGTCATCTCGCACGGGACGGTGCGGCAGCAGAAGCGCACGGTGGAGGTCGTCCTCCAGCAGGCGTCGTTCGGCCGCTACGCCTACTTCACGGACCAGGAGCTTTCCGTAAACGGCAGCCCCATCAACTTCCGCACCGGAGACACGATCGACGGCCCGGCGCACAGCAACAACTCGAACGGGACCAACTTCCGCATCACCTACACCGGGAGCGACCCGATCTTCCTGGACTCGGTCACCGCGGTCGGCACGACGATCAACTACTCGCCGGGGCAGCCGACGAACGAGGCGGCGTTCCAGCGGATCTACCGCGAGGGGAGCCTCGGCTACCAGCTCGGCGTCGCGTACGTCCCCCTGCCCTCCACGACCGACGTCCAGCGCGAGGCGGCCTGGGGCAGCGCCTCCGGCTACCCGACCGCAAACGGCGTCTACCTGCGGCCCGACGCCGACGGCGGTTTCTACGTCCGAGGCGACGCCGCGATCCGGTTCTCGGTCAACGGGTCGGGCAACCAGGTCATCACCATAACCCAGGGCTCGAAGGTGACCTCGCTGACGCTGGACCGCGCCACGAAGTCGGTCACCGCGAGCGGGCCGATGGGTCCCGGCTCTCCGACGAGCGCGAGCAGCCTGGGAACCGGGGTGATCTACTGCACCGGGAACGTGACCTCGCTCCAGGGCGAGATCGCCGACAACCGGGTGGTCGGCAGCGAGATCGAGACCCGCTCCGAGTTCACGCTCGCGACCGACGTCAACGCGGGCAAGGACATCAAGGTGACCGGCAACCTGACCTACCGGACGCGCCCGGACAAGACCCTCGACGCCTGGGCCGACGTCAACCTGCGGGCGGGCACCCTCGGGCTGGTGGCGCGCAACACGACCATCGCCTCCACCGCCCCGCAGAACCTGGAGATCGACGCGGTCACGCTCTCCGGCAGCGAGAACCTGAGCGAGGGCAGCTTCTCGGTCGAGAACTACAGCACGAAGAAGCCGACGGGGACGCTGAAGGTGATCGGCGGCATCATCCAGAAGAAGCGCGGCGCGGTCGGCACGTTCAACTCCTCGACCGGCGCGATGACCACCGGCTACGAGAAGGACTACAACTACGACACGCGCCTGGCGACCCACCCGCCGCCCTACTTCCCGACGACCGGCGGCTACGAGCGCCTTTCCTGGCGTCTGCTGCCGGTAGAATAGACGCCGCGCGCTCGCCCCTGAAACGACGTCGGCCCTCTCCCGATTATGGGAGAGGGCCGACGTTCGTCCGAGAGGAGGAGAATGCGGTCAGGCGGGCGTGTCGACGGTCGTCGGCTCGCCGACGCCGGGGATGGCAACGCCGGGGCGGGCCAGCTCCGCGCGCGTCCATGCCAGGGCACGCTCGCGGGCGGCGTCCGCCGACTCCGCGTCCAGCGTGAACCGGACCCGCACGGCGTCGCTCGGGCCGCCCCGAGCGACCCACGCCCCGCTGCCGGACTGCGCGGTGCTCGCCTCCTGAAGGCGCTGCCGCACCGCCCCCGCGGCTTCCAAGCTATTCACCGGCACGTGAACGACCACCTGGTAAGAATCCGGCATCGGGCATCTCCCTCCTGGCGCGCGAGTGCGGGCGCGACGATTCAGACGCGGTTCGTCGCCGACTTGCGCCGCTCCACTACCGGCCGGTGCGCGGGCGCGGCGGAGGTAGCGGCGGAGGTCCCGGCGGCAGGGGTCGCCTCGGGCGTCGCGGCCTTAACCTTCGCGGGCGCGGACTTCCGGAACGGGCGGATGCGCGTGCCGTCGGCGGCGCGCAGGGTGCCCAGCAACAGGTCGGCGAGCGGCACGACGACGTTGAGGTTGCTCAGCATGTACTTGTGGTGCGCGCGGTGGTGCGCGTCGAGAAACCGGTACAGGCGGAAGCGGGAAAGGAACTTCGCGGCGCGCGGCACGTGCATCGCCCAGTGGATCGACTCGTAGATGCCGTAGTACGCCACGACCGCGGCCAGGCCGCCCCAGATGCTCGGGATGCCGGTCACGAGCTGGACGATCACGAAGACCGGCAGCAGCGTTCCCATCAGCGCGGGCAGCGCCCACCAGTTCATGGGGACTTCCCGGGGGTGGTCGTCGTGGGTGTGGTAGGTGTCGTCGTGCTTGTAGACCTGGTGGTGGACCAGGGTGTGGGCGCGGAACATATGCTTGCTCACCTTCGGCGTGTGGAACGCGTAGCGGTGGAACGCCCACTCGAAGAAGCTGAGAGCCGGAAAGTAGATCGCGAACGCGGCGAGCTGGAACAGTAAGTTGGACGTGGTCAAAAGGTCTCCCCTCGTAAAGCACCGCAGGCCGGGCATCCCCGAAGGGACGCCCGGCCTGAACGATCAGCGCGCCGGATTACCAGCGGTTGCCGCGGCCACCGCCGCCGCCGCCGCCGTAGTTGCCGCCGCCGCCGCCACCGCGGTCCTCGCGGGGCTTGGCCTCGTTGACGGTGAGGGCGCGGCCGTCCATCTGCGAGCCGTTAAGCCGCTTGATGGCCGCGTTCGCCTCGGCCGTGTCGGGCATCTCGACGAAACCGAATCCGCGGGACTGACCCGAGTACTTGTCCTCGACGATGTGGACGTCGCCGACCGTGCCCGACTGGGCGAACAGGTCGCGGAGGCCGTCCGAATTGGTCGAATAGGGGAGTCCCCCAACGTAAATACGCATAACCGTCTCCTATGTTTGGCCCTCAAGGGAGTACGCGCAGCAAACAAAAAAACAGGAGAGCGGGGGTTCCAGAACGGGGATGAAGCCGGGGAAAGCACGAACACTGTTTATTGAAGCCTGGTGGATCGAAGGCCGCATCCACCATCAGCACGTGTTCATCATACCCTATCCGCGCGGCGTCCGCCCGCTTTATTTTTCGGGCGGACGCCGCGCGGAGTTTCCGAGCCCCGTTAACCAGCCGACAACTGCGCCATCGCCTGCGCGAGCTGCGCCCGCTCGCGCGCGAGAAGCTCGTCCGCCGGGGTCGCCTCCAGGCTCGCGATCCAGCCGTCGAATATCTCCTCCGGGGTGCCGGTGCGGAACCGGGCCATGTGCCGCGCGGCCTCCTCCTCGGTGATGCCCTCGGCCGCGGCGACCTCGGCGTCGCTCGCCGCCGCCGACAGGCCGATCCGCTCGATGGACGCCTCGCGGCGGTCGAGGAGGTGGGCGAGCATCTTTTCCTTGTAGGCCTCGGGCGGGGTCGCCTCCATCGTCGCCGCCACGCGCGCCAGCGCCGCGCGCGCCTCGTCCGGCGTGGGCGACTGCCCGTAGCCGTCGCCGTCGCTCCGCTGCTCCCGTCGTCCGACCGCCGCCACCGTCGTCGTCGTGTCGTCCATAGTGAGGCTCCCTTCGGGAAGCGCGCCGCCGCGCGTCCGAGCCGCCGCGCGTGCGGGCCGTCTCGCCGAGCGTCGCGCCGCCGTGACCCCTTTATCGTACCTTGGGACGCCTCCCCGACGGCCGGGTTTTTCACCGGCCGCCCGGTTTAACCCCCGGCGCGCGCGGCTAAATAAAAAGGACACGAGTTTCCGGAGCATGGTGACGGGAGTCCGGTCCGGCGGATCAGCGGGCGATACGCCCGCGAAATACGGGGACTGGCCCTGACAGGCGCGGTCGCGCTACACCGACGGGAGCCTCCGGCAGTCGTGCCGGTTTCGTACAATTCACGGTTGCAAGGGCAACGCGAAGGGCCGCGGAACTACGAACGTTCCGCGGCCCTTCGCACGCCGCCGAGAAAATACCCCCGTATTTATACGGGTTGCCGCCGTATAATTCCCGTGACCGCCCGGGTCGATCTACCGTTTCGGTCTACCGTCACGGCGGCGCGGCCCCGCGCTCGCACGGCCCGGGGAGAAAGGGAATGACGACGATGCGGCAACGAACTCCCCTGCTGGTGCTCGCGGCCCTGGCGGTGCTCGGCCTCTCCTGGGGCGGCGTCCGGACGGCGTTCTCAAAGCAGGACGCCGAGCGCAAGCAGACGATAGCCATCGGCTACCCGACCACCGGCATCGCGACCGGCGGCAACGACGAGAGAGGGCGTCCCCGGCGCTACCTGGGCATCATCTACGTCCGCGTCACCCCGGTCGGCCCGGACCTGGTCCGCAAGTACGGCGCGGGGCCGATGGTCACCGCGGAGCTTTCGGCAAGCCGGCGCACGGTCAACCAGCTCCCCGTGGGCGAATACGAGGTGAGCTTCGGCATGCGCACCGGGAGCGAGATGAAGACGTTCGTCGTGCGCGACGTCCTGCTGCGCCCGGACGCGCCGAGCAACCTGATCGTGGAGATGAACGGCGAGGCGCAGACCACGATCGTCGGCGGCGACATGACCGCCCGGCAGATGGCCGACGGCATCCGCGGGCTCCAGGCGGAGGTCACCGCGCTCAAGCAGGAGGTCGCGAAGCTGAAAGAGCGGGTGAAGTAGCCGCCGCCCGGGCCGCGCGACCTCATTTTGCGCATCGGGCCGGGATTGCGTACCATGTTCCGGGGGTTGGAGGGGGCGCGCGTTAGCGCCCCTCCGCGCCCGGAGGAAGCATGAAGACGACGATCGCCGATTTCGACAGGCCGCGCGGCAACACCCGGGACGAGTACCAGTGGATGACCAACGAGGAGATCCTGAAGGACCTCGAAGACAAGCGCCACAACTTCTCGATCCTGCTCTGCAACATCTCGCGCGACATCAACATCGGGTCGGCGGTGCGCTCGCACGCCACGTTCCTGGGCCAGGACATCATCCTCTACGGCCACAAGCGCTACAACCGCATCCCCGCCGTCGGCACCTACGCCTACTCGCTCATCAAGCACCTGAAGTACGTCGAGGACATCGACGACGTGCTCGGCGCATACGACGAGGTCATCGGCTGCGACTTCGTCCCCGACCGCTCGGTCAGCATCTGGAACAGCACGTTCGACTACGAGAAGCGCACCCTCTTCTGCTTCGGCCACGAGGAGGAGGGTCTGCCCGAGGAGCTGATGCGCCGCTGCCACCGCCTGCTCCACATCCCGATGTTCGGCGCGACCAAGTCGTTCAACGTCGCGGTCAGCGCGGCGCTCGTCCTGAACGAGTACGTCCGCGGCCTCCACGCCGGGAAGTAGGACGCCCAGAGGCGGGAGAAGGGTGCCTCCGCCCGAGGTTCCATAATTCAGGAGGTATCGCTCGGGCGTGCGTCTAACAGGTCCTCTATCCTCTATAGAACAAGAGGAACCAACGACGCCGATGCCGCGCGCGCGACGACGACGCGCGGCGAATCACGCCCAAGGAAACCGCTCCCATGCCCCGGTCCCGCCGCCCGATCCTGCTGCGAGGAGTCGCCTGTCTCATGTCTACCCTGGCCCTGACGTCGCTCGCCGCGGCGCAGAAGACGAAGCGCACCATCTACACCGACGAGCGCGTCGCCAAGGCGAAGCGGAAGATCGCCGCCGAGCCGTGGGCGAAGAAGAAGGTCGCCGACTACGAGAAGGCGGCGCAGTTCTACCTCAAGATGTCCGACGAGGAGCTGTGGAACTACATCCCCCCCGCCGACCAGTACCGCGCGCTCAACGTCCACTTCGGGAGCGACTGCCCGGTCCACGGCGCGGAGATACACCGCAAGGGCGGCCACTACCCCTGGATCATGTCGCGGGACAAGCCGTTCAAGGTCCAGTGCCCGGTCGGCAAGGAGTTCTACCCGAGCAACGACTTCAAGCCCTGGTGGACCGAGCCCGGCAAGGCGCGCGTCACCCCCGAGAACAGCTCCCCGAAGCAGCAGTACGTCGACGAGGGCGCGGGCTGGGTGGACGAGAAGGGCGAGCGCTACTGGTTCATCGGCCACTACATGTTCTGGCAGCGGTGGCGCCGGGACGTCCTCCCGGGCATCGACAGCCTCGCCAACGCCTACCTGCTCACGGGCAAACCCGAGTACGGCCACAAGGCCGCGGTCATGCTCGCCCGCCTCGCGCAGGAGTACCCGAAGATGGACTACCTGAAGCAGGCGTACCACCACGACTACCCCACCAAGGTCCGCGGCAAGATCCTCGACTACATCTGGGAGAACAGCACGGTCTACAGCATGGCGAACGCCTACGACGCCGCCTTCCCCGCCATGGACCTGAGCGCGGACCCCGCGCTGGCCGCCTTCCTCAAGGGCAAGGGCGTCACCGACCTGCGCGCTCTGGTCGAGAAGAACGTCATCACCGTCATGATCGACGCCCTGATGAGCAACCAGATCCGCGGCAACATGGGCATGCCCCAGCGGTCGATGGCGGGCCTCGCCCTTGTACTGGACAACGACGACCCGAAGAAGGGACACACCACCCGCGAGCTGGTGGACTGGATTCTGAAGACCGAGCCGGGGGAGACGACCGGCGAGACCGAATCCCTCTTCTACAACGGCTTCTACCGCGACGGGCACGGCGGCGAAAGCTCGCCCGGCTACTCCGCGGGCTGGAACATCGCCTTCTACACCACCGCCAAAGACCTGGACCGGATCGGCGTCAACCTGTTCGAGCGGCCCAAGATGAAGAAGATGGCCGACATCCTGCTCGACATGACGATGGCGGGCAATTTCAGCCCGTCCATCGGCGACAACGGCTCCGTCAAGGGAGCGAGCCGGCTCTGGAACGCCGTTCCCTTCAAGGAGGCGTGGCTGCGCTACCGCGACCCGCGCTACGCCCAGGCGCTGAAGCTGATGAAGTTCAAGGACGAGAACCTCTGGGAGGACTCGATCGAGGCTGAGATCGCCGCGGCGACGAAGGGCATGGGCAGCGAGCTGATCTTGCCGTCGCGCAACCTCGGCGGGTACGGCCTCGCCGTGCTGGAGGCGGGCAAGGGCAAGGACAGGCGGGCCGTCTCCATGTACTACGGCTCCGCGGCGGGCGGCCACGGGCAGCGCGACCGCCTGACCACCGAGGCGTGGTTCTTCGGCAAGCCGGTGATGAGCGAGCACGGCTACCCCGCCCATTGGCTGGACAAGAACCCGTTCTGGACCGGCAACACGATCAGCCACTACGCCGTCGTGGTCGATAAGAAGTGGCAGCAGACGCTCAACCGGGGCCGCCTGAACGTCTTCGCGGACGGACCCGCCGCCCGGGTGATGGAGGCGGACGCGACGGCCACGGCGTACCCCGGCGACGTCTCGCTCTACCGGCACACCACCGCGATGATCGACATGGGGCCGGACCGCTCGTACCTGTTCGACGTCTGGCGGGTGCGCGGCGGCTCGCAGCACGACTGGAGTTTCCACGGCTTCGCGTTCGCCGACTTCGCCGCGCCGGAGGTCAAATGGTCGGCGGTGCGCAAGGAGGGGACTCTGGCCGGGCCGGGCGTCAAATTCGGGGCGAACAACGGGCCGGACGCACAGTCGGGGTTCCAGTACCTTTTCAACGTCCAGCAGGGTTCGCCGGCGGGCGCGTTCACGTCGGTCTGGAAGTCGAGCCAGGACGACACGGCGCTGCGCATGACCCTGCTCGACCCGCCCGCGACGGTCTTCGCCGCCGACTGCGAGCCGGAGCTTCAGCCTGGGGCGCCGGAGACGATGAAGTACCTGATCGCCCGCCGCACCGGGGACGCGACGAAGAAAGACCTTTCCAGCACCTACGCCGCCGTGATCGAGCCGGTCAAGGGCGAGGGCCGGATTCAGAAGGTCCAGTCGCTCGCGCCGCGGGGAGCCGCCGCGGCGGGCTTCGCCGGGGCGCGCGTGGACTACCGGGACGATAAGGGCGCGGCGAAGACCGACTACGTCCTCAGCGGCCTGGACGCCGACGCGACCGTCGCGTTGCCCGGCGGCGTGGAGTTCGCGGGCCAGTTCGGGGTCGCGTCCGCCGACCGCCTGTTCCTCGTGAACGGCACGCGCCTTCGCCTCGGGCAGTTCGGCGTCGAATCGAAGCCGATCCCGGCTAAGATCGCCTCCGTGGACGCCGCGAAGAACGAGGTCACCCTCGACACCCTCCTGCCCGCGCCCGCCGCCGTCATCGGTACGGTCGTCACCATCGGGAATGCCGTGCATTCTACGAGCTACACGGTCCAGAGCGCCGCGAACCGGGGCGGCAAGACTGTGCTCGGCTTCGGCGACACGCTCCCCGTGGTCGGCGAGGCGCGCGCCACCGCGATGGACGCCGCGAAGAACACGGTCACGACCGACACGGTCCTTACCGGCCACGCCCGCGTGGACAACGGCCAGCACCAGGGGCGCTACCTCGCCGACGCCAAGCGGACGTACGCCCGCCGCATCAAGGCGTTCGACGGCAAGACGTTCACCCTCGAAGGGGACGCGGCGGCGCTCCCCGCGGGCGCGTTCGCCCCGGGCGCGCGCTTCCTGATCGTGGACTTTGACGCGGGCGACTTCGTCAACGTCCCGTCGATCCAGAGCGTCCGACGCGACTCCGCCGCCGGGCAGTACCGCGTCCGCAGCACGGTCCCGCTGACCGTCACCCTCCCCGCGCCCTCCGCGACCGCGACGGCGCAGGTGAAAGCGGGCCGCGCCTGGAAGCCGCTGACCGGTGCCGTCACGGGCGGCGCGCTGACCCTGCGCCTCGACCCCGCGTCGTTCGAGAACGGCGAGGCGGTGATCCGGGTACGCGAGAAGTAGCTGGGGGGCACCCACCCCCCGCCCTTCGGGCACCCCCCTCCTTCGCACGCGAAGGAGGGGGGGCTTATCGAGTATTGCCCTGCCTCGCGCCGTTAGCCCCACCGTTTGCCCCATTCCCCCTCCTTCGCG
>DATLHN010000264.1:0-7456 GCA_035539875.1 Armatimonadaceae bacterium | reverse complement strand
TTCGTCAGGCGGTACAGCCCCAGGTTCGCCCGGAGCATCAGCGCCGTGTTATAGGTCCACTGGGTCTTCTCGACCTTGCCGTCCAGGTTGACGGCGTCCCAGTAGAGACCTTCCGGGGCCTGGAGGTTCCGCGCCGTCCAGTCCACAATGCGCCGCGCCCAGTCCACGTACTCGCGCTCCTTGCCGCGCTTCTGCGCGGCGAGCACGAGCGCCGCGGTCGCGGAGGGGCCGTTGGAGCAGGTGTTCTTGGACTTGTGGTCCTGCCGCCAGTAGATGCCCCCGCCCAGCTTCTCGTCCCAGCCGGACAGGACGTACTTCATCACCTCGTCGGCGCGCTCGCGGTAGCGCCGCTCGCCGGTGATCTCGAACGCCTCGCCGAACGTGATCGCCATCCAGGCGTTGTCGTCGTAGTACTTGTCGTCGCCCGTCGGCGAGGCGAAGTAGGCGTCGTAGCCGGGGATCGGCGCGTCCCTGTCCCAGTACTTCTCCAGCCCGTCGAAGAACGCGCGGACGAGCGTCTTGTACTTCGCCGGGTCCAGTTTCGTCCCTCCGACCAGGGCCGAGAAGGCGACGCCGTTGCCCCACATGAAGTCGTAGGGCAGCGCGCCGGGCTTGGGCGGGTCCGAGGGGCGGTAGCGCCCGGCCTTCGGGTCCCAGAGGCGTCCCTGGACGTAGTCCTGAGTGGCCTCGGCGTAGCGCCGGTAGATGTCGGGGGTGAAAGTCTGTTTCATACGCAGATTACTGTACCGCATCTCACATGCCCGAGTACAGTCGCGCAACCGAACCGAGAAAGACGGCAGTCAAAGGCGCGAGACGCCGGGCAGGCCGAGACGGCGGACGGGCAGCGCGCCGGTCCGCTCGGCGATGACCAGGCAGGCGTCGTCCTGAAGCTCGCCGCCCGCGAAATCCCGGGCCTGCTTCATCGCCCCCTGGCCCACGCTCCACAGGCCGCCCTCGCGCGCCAGCAGTTCAGAAAGGCGCGCGAGGCCGAAGCGGTCTTCCTCTTCTTCGTACCCCTTGGCCTCGATCAGGCCGTCGGTCATCAGGGCGATCCGGTCGCCGGGGTGCAGGTACATCTCCGTGCCGACGTACTCCTCGTCCGGCATCACGCCCAGCGGCAGGCCGCTGAGCTGTGTGTCGCAAACCTCGACCCGGGCGCGCCCGCTCCGGGGCTTGCGCACGATACAGGGCGGCTCCGCGCCCGCCACCGCGACGCTCATCTCGCCCGACTCGGGCGTGAGCACGGCGACGGCGGCGACGGTGAACGAGAGGGACGCTTCGGGGTCGTCGCTCTGCGTCTGCCACACGAATCGGTTGAGCCGGGTGAGGGCGCAGCCGGGGTCGGTGTCCTCGCGCAGGAACGCGCGCAGGGCGTACTTGATCTGCGCCGTGCGCCGGGCCGCCTCCAGCCCCTTGCCGGAAACGTCGCCCACGACGAGCGCGACGCGTCCGTCCGACAGGCCGAAGACGTCGAAGAAGTCTCCGCCGATGTCGGCCTCCTCCAGCGCGGCGGCGTAGAGGGTCGCGACGTCCAGCCCGTCGAAGTGGTCCGAGGCGGGCTTGAGCAGCAGCGCCTCCTGTAGCGTCACCGCGATCCGGTGCTGTCGCGCTAGGTCCGCCTGGAGCGCGGCCTCGACCCGCCGCCGCTCGGTGACGTCCTGGTCGATCTGGAGTATGGCGATCGCGCGCCCCTGCTCGTCGTACTGGATCGCCTGGCGGCTGGCGACGACCACCGGAGTACCGTCGCGGCGCAAAAAGGTCATCTCGCCCTCCCAGTGACCGCTGCTGCGCAGTTCGGCGGAGACGACGCGCCGGAGGGTGGGGTCGTCGGCGTCCAGGAACCGCTCCATCGGATGGCCCATCACCTCGGCGGCGCTCCACCCGTAGAGCGCCCCGGCCGCGGGATTCCAGAAGGTGACGCCGCCGCGCGCCGCGTCGCGCACTACGATCGCGTCGTTCGACAGCATCAGGAGGCGGGTCTGCCGCTCGGCGGCGCGTGCGGCGACCCGGGTCGCGATGCGGTCGCAAACGGAGTCTGCCAGGTCGCGCAGGAGACCCACCTCCTCGTCGCTCCAGCGCCTGGGCCGGTTGTCGATCACGGAGAGCGAGCCGAGAATGTCGCCGCCGGGAGTGACCAGCGGCACCCCCGCGTACGCCGTCACTCCCAGGTCGCGGGTCGCCCGGTTCGTGCGGACCGTCTCGTCCCGGGCCGCGTCCTCGACCAGGAGCGCCCTGCCGTTCAGGACCACGTGCTGGCAGAACGAGTGGGAGAGAGGGGTCTGCCGCAGCTCGCTCCACGGCTCCGGCAGTCCGACCGCGCTCTTGAAGAACTGGCGGCGATCGTCCACCAGCGTGATAAGGGCGATCGGAGTGTTCAGCACGCGCGCGGCAAGCCGGGTGAAGCGGTCGAAGTCCTCGTCCAGCGCGCTGTCCATCAGCCCGGTCTCGTCCAGCGCCGCGAGACGCCCCGCGTCGTCGAGCGCCTGGCCGTCCGCGGCAGGGTCCTGAGAGGCGCGCGGCAGACTCGGGACGACGTCCTCTTCGGCCCGGACGCGGTCCTGCTCCAGGACGACCGTGGTCCCGGTCTCGTCGGTGCGCAGGTAGACCCGGTCGCACGTCTGAAGCATCAGCAGGAACCCCTGCCCCAGCGATCCGATCGTGGAGAAGCCCCGCTCCAGCGTCGCCCGGTGCAGGAAATCCAGAGGTATCCCCGTCCCGTGGTCTTCGACCCAGACCTGAAGGGTGTCGTCACTACGGCGGACGTGGGCGTGCCCGCCGCCCGCGTGCACCACCGTGTTGAGGGCGGCCTCGCCCACCCCCGCGACCAGGTCGGCGCACCGCTCGGGCGAAAAGCCGCTCGCCTCCGCGTGCCCGGAGACGAGTCGGCGCAGATCGCCCAGTCGGACGGCGGCGTCCAGCGCCAGGGTCGGGGCGACCGTCAGCCCCGGCACCGGCAGGTGCGACGCGTCCTCGCACAGGCGCAGTCGCCCCTCGGTTACCACCTGGAGCACTTCGCGCAGGAACCGGTGCTGCCATTCGGCGTAGGGCGCGCCGGCGGCGGCAGCCTCCCGGGCCGCCCCGGCGCGGCCGCCTTCCTCGGCCGCGCCGGGCGAAGCCTCGACGCCCCAATATCTCGGATCGGAAATAGTCTCTGTGCTCTCCAACACGCCTGCCTACCTCTTTTCGGCGCGCGCGCCGTGTGGGGTGGAGACCTTGCATTTCCTGTGCCACGCGCCGCGAGCGGGAATCCGCGAAAATTGCCGGGCAGCAAGTGCCGCGCACGGGGTGGGAAGAAGGATTGAACGGTCCGGCGTCGAATACTCTGGCTATTCCCGTCACCGGGCGAACGCGCGCACAGGCGCGCGCGGTTGCCTTCGCTCCCGCTCGGAAAGGAGCACGCTCCGTGCTGCGCCGCCGACTCCCGCTCTTCAACGCCTTCCTCGCCGCTCTCACGGCGCCGCTGCTCGCGGCGGCGACCTCCCCCGCCTCCGCCCAGGGGGGCGCGCCGCGGGTGTTCGCCATCACGGACGCGCGCATCGTCGCCGCGCCGGGCAAAACGATCGAGAAGGGGACCGTGGTCCTGCGCGACGGCCTGATCGCCGCCGTCGGTGCGGAGGTCAAAGCCCCCGCCGACGCCCAGGTCATCGACGGCAAGGGCCTGACCGTCTATCCCGCCCTCCTCGACGGGTTCAGCCGGGTCGGCATGCCCGCGGCGAGCGAGTACCCGGCGGCGCGCGGCGACGTCTACGCGGTCGCGACGGTGCGCGCGGAGAACGCCGCCCCCTCGCTGATGCGCCCCGACGCCGCCGTGTTCTCGGCGCGGCGGCGGGCGGGCTTCGGCGCGGCGCTGGTCGCCCCCGCGGTCGGCCAGTTCTCCGGCAGCAGCGCCGTGTTTTCGCTCGGGACGGCGGCCGACCCCGCCGCCCTCGTCCTCCGGTCGCCCGTCGCGCAGCACCTCGACTTCGGGGCGCAGGACGTGGCGCGCGGTTACCCCGGCTCCCTGATGGGCCAGATCGCCCTCACCCGCCAGGCGCTCTACGACGCCGCGGACGCCGCCCGCCGCCTCGACGCCTACGAGCGCGACCCGCGCGGCCGGGAGCGCCCGGTCGTCAGCCGCGCCCTGCTCGCCCTGCGCCCGGTGGTGGAGAAGAAGACCCCGCTTGTGATGCACGCCAGCTCGGCGCAGGACATCCGCCGGATGCTGAAGGTGGCGAAGGAGTTCGGACTGCGGCCCGTCATCGAGGGCGCGACCGAGGCGTACGCCGTCGCCGACGAGTTGAAGGCGGCCAACGCCGCGGTACTCCTTTCCGCCGACCTGCCCGAGCCGCCGCGCGTCGCCCCCGGCGAGGACGACCCCTCGACGCTCGCGGGCCTGCGCCTTCGCGCGCTCGCCCCGAAGAGCGCCGCCGCCCTCGCGAAGGCGGGCGTCCCGTTCGCCCTCACGACCGCCGGGTTGACCAACCCGTCGGACTTCGCGCGCAACGTCCGCCGGATGATCGCGGCCGGTCTGAGCGCGGACGACGCGCTGACGGCGGCCACCGTCGGCGCGGCCCGCCTGATCGGCGTCGAAAAGCAGATCGGGACGCTGGAGGCGGGCAAGATCGCCAGCGTCGTCGTCACCGACGGCGACCTGTTCGGCGAGCGGACGCGCGTCCGCCACCTCTTCGTGGACGGCCTCAAGGCCGACCTGACCGCCACGCCCCCGGCGGCGCCGACCGCCGCCGCTGCCGCCGCACCCGGCGGTCCGGGTGGGGGCGGCCCCGGAGGACGGCGCGGCTTCGGCGGCGGTCGGCCCGGCGGGGCTGGCGGCGGCGCGGCGCAGCAGTCCGAGGCGTCGGCGGCTCGCAGCAGCGCGCCGGTCGCGCCCCCGCCCGCCGTGGGCGAGGGTCCGACCCCGCCGCTGCCGCCGTCCGTCGGTCCGGCGTTCGTGCTCCGGGGTGCGACGGTCTGGACGGTCGGACCGCAGGGCGTCCTGAAGGGCGCTGACGTGTACGTGAAGGACGGGCGTGTCGCCGCCGTCGGCGCGGGCCTGAAGGTGCCCGCGGGGACGAAGGAGATCGACGCGCGCGGCAAGCACGTCACCCCCGGCATGATCGACTGCCACTCGCACACCGCGATCGACGGCGGCGTGAACGAGGGGAGTAACATCGTCACGGCCGAGTGCCGCATCGAGGACGTCATCGACGCCGAGGACGTCAACATCTACCGGCAGCTCGCGGGCGGCACCACGGCCGCGAACCTGCTCCACGGCTCGGCCAACGCCATCGGCGGCCAGAACGCGGTCGTCAAGTGGCGCTGGGGCAAGCGGGCCGACGACCTGCTGCTCGCGGGCGCACCCGCGGGCATCAAGTTCGCGCTGGGCGAAAACCCCAAACGCTCGAACAGCACCCCGAGACCCGAGACCCCCCAGCGCTACCCGGCCTCCCGCATGGGCGTGGAGAAAGTCATCCGCGAGGCGTTCCTGAAGGCGCGCGACTACCGCGCCGACCTGATCGCCTACCGCCAGGGAAAGGTCGCAACGCCCCCGAAGCGCGACCTGCAGCTCGACGCCCTGGTCGAGATCCTGGACGGGAAGCGCCTGGTCCACTGCCATTCCTACCGCCAGGACGAGATCCTGATGATGACGCGCCTCGCGGAGGAGTTCGGCTTCAAGATGGCCACGTTCCAGCACGTGCTGGAAGGCTACAAGGTCGCCGACGAGCTGGCGCGGCACGGCGCGGGCGCGTCCACCTTCTCCGACTGGTGGGCCTTCAAGATCGAGGCGTTCGACGCGATCCCCTACAACGGCGCGCTGATGACCGACCGCGGCGTGCTCGTCTCCTTCAACTCCGACTCGTCGGAGCTGGCGCGGCGCATGAACCTGGAGGCAGCGAAGGCGGTCCACTGGGGCGGCCTCGCGCCCGAGGAGGCCATCAAGCTCGTCACGATCAACCCGGCGAAGCAGCTCGGCGTCGCGGACAGGATCGGCAGCCTGGAGCCGGGCAAGGACGCCGACCTCGTGGTCTGGAGCGGCGACCCGCTCTCCTCGCTCTCGGTCTGCGAGCAGACGTTCGTGGACGGCACGCTCTACTTCGACCGTCAGGCCGACCTCGCCGCCCGCGCCGGGATCGAGGCCGAGAAGCAGCGCCTCGCCGAAGCCGAGCGCCCCGCCGGTGCGAGCGGGCGCACTCCCCGTAGGGCGGGGGCCACGCCCCCCGCCGCCGAAGTCGCCGCCGTCACCGGCGGGGTGCCGACCGCCCGGCCCGTCGCCGCCGCCGCTTCCCACACCGGCCCGGTGACCGCGATCGTCGGCGGCACCGTCCACCCGGTCACCGGCCCCGCCATCGAGAACGGCGTCGTGCTGATGCAGGGCGGCAAGATCGCGGCGGTCGGCGCGGCGGGCGCGGTCGCCGTTCCCGGCGACGCGAAGACCGTGGACGCGAAGGGCCTGCACGTCTACCCAGGCCTGATCGACGCCCACACGCAGCTCGGCACCTCGGAGATCGGCTCGATCCGCGCTACGAACGACGCCCGCGAAATGGGCGACTTCAACCCCGAGCTTCGGGTCGCGGTCGCGGTGAACGCCGACTCCGAGCTAATTCCCGTCGCCCGCGCCAACGGCATCCTGTCGGCCGTCACCGCGCCCAGCGGGGGCACGATCAGCGGCATGGGAGCGCTTATCTGCCTCGACGGCTGGACCTGGGAGGACATGGCGATCAGCCCGACGGCGGGCCTGTATCTCAACTTCCCGCTGATGGGCCAGCGCCGCTTCCGCGAGACCGCCCACCGCTGCGAGGAGACGGCGGGCCACGCACACGGCGACGAGCACGAGGACCCGGCGTTCCGCTCCGGGGCGTTCGTCCCCGCCACCTCGCGCGACACCGAGGCGCTCCGCTACGGCTACCTGCCCGATACCGCGTTCGGCGCGGCGGTGGCAGCGCAGGAGCAGGCTCCGGGCGGCGGCGGCCCCGGCGGCGGCGGTTCCGCCGACCCCGAGGCGGCCCTGCGGCCCCTGAACGCCTTCCTGGAAGAGGCGCGCCGCTACCGCGCCGCCCGCCAGAGCGAGGGCAAGGACGGCGTCCCGATGGTGCGCGTCCACGACCCGAAGCTGGAGGCGATGATCCCGGTGCTGGAGGGCAAGATCCCCTTCTTCATCCGGGCCGACCGGGAGCGCGACATCCGCGCCTCGGTCGCCTGGGCGAAGCGCGAAGGGTTCCGCATGGTCCTGGTCAGCGGCCAGGAGGCGGACAAGTGCGCCGACCTGCTGGCGCGGGAGAAGGTGCCGGTCATCCTCGGTCCCACGCTGAACCTGCCGCGCCGCACCGACGCCCCGTACGACGACGCCTACACGCTGCCGCAGGCCCTGGCGAAGGCGGGCGTCCCCTACTGCCTCTCGACCGGAAGCTCCGCGGACGTGCGCCGCCTGCCGTACCACGCCGCGATGGCCGCCGCCTACGGCCTGCCCGCCGACGAGGCT
>DATLHN010000263.1:0-2036 GCA_035539875.1 Armatimonadaceae bacterium | reverse complement strand
CTTTCCATCGTTATCGTCTCGTACCGCGTGCGCGACGTCCTGCGCGGCTGCCTGCGCTCGCTGTTCGTGGACGGCGGCGTGCGCGGCCTCGGGGACGTCGAGGTGGTCGTGGTCGATAACGCCAGTGGGGATGGCACGGTCGAGATGCTGTGGACCGAGTTCCCGGGCGTGCGCCTTTTCCCGCTGCCGGAGAATCGGGGCTTTTCGGTCGGGAATAACGTGGGCCTCGCGGCGGCGACCGGGCGGCACGTCCTCCTGCTGAACCCGGACACGGTGGTGCCCGACGGCGCGCTCGCCGCCTGCGTGGCGTTCCTCGACGCGCAGCCGGAGAAGGTCGGCGCGATGACCTGCCGCGTCGAATCGGAGGACGGCTCGCTCCAGTGGGAGTGCTCTCGGCGGCTCATCACGCCGTGGAGCGAGTGTTGCCGCGCCCTGTTGCTCGACCGAGCGTTGAAGCGGATCGACCTGTTCAACCGCGAGCCGGTCGTCGGCTGGGACCGCGCCGACGCGCGCGAGGTGGAATGCCTGCTCGGGGCGTTCATGCTCATCCGCCGCCGCGCGCTGGAGGCGGTGGGGGACCTGGACGAGCGGTTTTTCCTGATGTACGAGGACGTGGATTGGTGCCGCCGCCTGCGCGACGCGGGCTTCCGGGCCGTCTTCTGGCCGGGCGCGCGCATCACGCACCTGGGCGGGCAGTCGTGGCGGCAGGACCCGATCGCCACCTACGCCAACACCCACGCCAGTGCCGTGCTTTACTTCGAGAAGCACCACCCGCGCGCCGTCGGCGCGGTGCGCCTGGTCAGCCGCCTCGGGATGGAGATGAAGATACTGCTCCTGCGCCTGAACCTGCTGCGTCGCCCCGGCGACGCCTACACGGTGAAGCACCTGGAGATGGCGCGCGCCGCCCGCCGGTCGCTGCAAACGGGCGAGTTCCTGCGGGGCGCGGCGGCACCCACCCCATGACCGGCCCGAAGGCGGCGAAGCCGCGCCTGCTCTACGTCTCGACACTGGACCACATCATCCGGGTGATGCTGCCGCACCTCGACGCCTGCCGGGCCGCCGGGTTCGAGGTGGAGGTGGCCTGCCGGGTGACGCGCTTCCGGAAGGACACGCTGGCGCACGCGGACGCCCTGCACGACCTGCCGATGCAGCGCTTCCCGCTCCACCCGGCGAACGCCGCCGCGCTCGCGCAGCTGACCGGCCTCATCCGCGAGCGCGAGTACGCGGTCGTCCACGCGCACAACCCGACCGGCGGCTTCGTCGGGCGGCTCGCGGCGACGCTCGCGGGCACCGGCTGCGTCCGCGCCTACACGGCGCATGGCTTCCACTTCCACCGGCACGGGGGGCGCGTGACCAACGCCGTCTTCCGTGGCATCGAGCGGATCGCGGGCAGCCACCTGTCGGACGGCGTGCTGGTCATCAACCGGGAGGACTACGACGCCGCGCTGCGCGGGCGCGTCGTCCCGAAGGACCGGCTCTTCCTGACCGGGGGCGTGGGCGTCTCGGCCGCCGACGACTTCGACCCGGCCGCGGTCTCCCCCTGGGAGCGCGCCGCCGTGCGCCGTGAGTTGGGCGCGGCGGACGACGCGGTTCCCGTGCTGACGGTCGTGGGGGAGATGATCCCGCGCAAGCGGCACTCGGACGCCCTGCGCGCCTTCGAGGAGGTCCGCCGGGTCAGTCCCGACGCCGTGCTGGCTCTGGCGGGCGACGGCGCGCTGATGGAGGCGCTCCGCGAGGAGGCGGACGCCCTGGGCGTGCTGCCCGGCTGCCGCTTCCTCGGGTTCCGCCGCGACGTGCGCAGCATCCTGGCGGCGACGGACGTCTTCCTGTTTCCCTCGCAGCAGGAGGGCCTGCCCTGCTCGGTGCAGGAGGCGCTGGCGATGGAAGTGCCGGTGGTCGCCACCGACGTGCGCGGGAACGCGGACCTGGTGGACGGCGCGTGCGGACGCCTGGTGCCCCTCGGCGACACGGCCGCGCTGGCCGCGTCGGCGCTCGAACTTCTGGCTAGGTCTCCGGCAGAGCGCCGACGCGGCCAG
>DATLHN010000262.1:0-5858 GCA_035539875.1 Armatimonadaceae bacterium | reverse complement strand
CACCCAGCCTCCCCCACCCGCGACGCCCGGCCCGAGCACCGGCACGGAGTTCGTGGTGGAGATGCGCTCTGCCGCCGCGACGCCGATTCCCGCGCCCGAGGCGCGCGCGCTGCTGCTGAAGCCGTCCGTGCGCGCCGCCCTCGACTTCCCGCGCGCCTGGGCGGAGGCGCACGGCCCGAGCGGCGCGATCCGCTGGACGCCGCTCGAGGAGGTGCCGGACGCCGCGCGCCTCTCCCGGCTCGCGTTCGCCTGGCCGCTGGCCGACCTGCTCGCCGAGGGCGAGGCGGCCATCCGGGGCGACCTGCGCCGCTTCGCGGTGGAGTCAGGGCGGGCCGTCGCCGGGGCGGGCCTGACCGCCGCGCCGCGCGAGGACGCGGGCGAGGCCGCGCGCCGGGCGCAGCGCCTGCTCGACCTCAAGCGCCGCTTCGGGCACAGCGTGGAGATGCGCCTGATGCCGCACGGGCGTCCCTTCCCCGCCCGCGACGTCTGGCGGGCGCTGTACGGCCTCGGCCTCACCTGGGGCGACCTGGACCTCTTCCACTGGCACGACCCGGCGACGGGCGCGAGGCGTTTCACCGTCAGCGCGGTGGGACACGCGGGCTACTTCCTACCGGAGCGCGCCGTCGAGGGCGAGGGCGTCGGGGGCATCAGCCTCGCCTTCGAGCTTCCCTACTCCCCCGCTCCGTTGGAGGTCTACGACCGCATGGCCGTCGCGCTCGCATACCTGCGCGCGAAGCTCGGGGGCCACCCCGTGTCCCGCTCCGGCGCGGAGCTCGACGGCGACCGCCTCCACGACGACCGGGACGCCCTCGAAGAGGCCGTCGAAGAGATGGAGAAGGCGGGCATCGCCCCCGGCTCCCCGGACGCCGAACGGTTCTTCTGAGGGGCGTTGTCGCAACGGGGCGCGGCGGCTTATAATAGGGAGTACCCTTCCGCAATTCCCGTTCCGAGAGGAAACCACGTGGCCTACGACGCAAGCGATGTCGACGTCGAGCTGGAAACGCTCATCCGCGCCCGCTACCCCATCATCTACATCGTCTCCTGGGAGGAGCGGCGCGTCGAGGAGACCATCCGCGAGATCTGCCAGCGGCGCGGCAAGAAGATGCTCCTGTGGACGTTCACCCAGGGCATGGCCGGGAACCTCTCCAGCAAGGACCCGCTCGCCGCGCTCGACTTCGTCATGAACGCGCCCGACCAGAGCGTGTTCGTGCTGAAGGACTTCCACCCGTTCATCGGCGACGTCGCCGTGACGCGCCGCCTGCGCGACCTGGTCACCACCCTCAAGACCAGCTACAAGACGCTGGTGATCCTCTCGCCGCTGCTGAAGCTGCCCCCGGAACTGGAAAAAGAGATCACCGTCGTCGACTACCAGCTTCCGACCATGGCGGACCTCGACCGGCTCCTGGAGGGCATCATCCAGTCGGTGCGCTCCAACCCGCAGATCAAGACCGACCTGACACCGCTGGAGCGCGAGCAGGTGCTGAAGGCGGCTTCTGGCCTCACCAGCAACGAGGCCGAGAACGTCTTCGCCCGGTCCATCGTGGAAAAGCGCGGCTTCGACATCGACGTCATCCTGGGTGAGAAGGAGCAGATCATCCGCAAGTCCGGCATCCTGGAGTACTACCGGGAGACCGAGGCCTTCGCCAACGTCGGCGGCATGGACCTGCTCAAGGCGTGGATGGACCAGCGCACCACCTCGTTCACCGAGGAGGCGAAAAACTACGGTCTGCCCGAGCCGAAGGGCATGCTGCTGCTCGGGGTCCAGGGCTGCGGCAAGTCGCTGGTGGCCAAGGCGATCGCGAGCCTGTGGCGGCTGCCGCTGCTGCGCCTCGACGTCGGCAAGATTTTTAGCGGCATCGTCGGCTCGTCCGAGGAGAACATGCGCAAGGCGATCGCGACCGCCGAGTCCGTCTCGCCCGCCATCCTCTGGATCGACGAACTGGAGAAGGGGTTCGCGGGGACGCAGAGCTCGCCGTTTTCGGACGGCGGTACCACGAGCCGCGTCTTCGGGACGTTCATCACCTGGATGCAGGACAAGAAGGCGGCCACCTTCGTCATCGCGACGAGCAACGACGTCTCGCAACTCCCGCCGGAGTTGATGCGCAAGGGCCGATTCGACGAGATTTTCTTCGTGGACCTTCCCGCCTTCGACGAGCGCAAGGAGATCTTCAGCATCCACCTGAAGAAGCGCCGCCGCGACCCGGCGAAGTACGACCTGGACCTGCTGGCGAAGAAGGCGGCCGGGTATTCGGGCGCGGAGATCGAGCAGGTCGTGGTCGCCGCGCTCTTCCACGCGTTCGGCGACGGGCACCGGGAGATGACGGACGAGGACCTGGTGGCCTCCCTGCGCGAGTCGGTGCCCCTTTCCATCACCATGCGCGAGGGCATCGAGAAGCTGCGCGAGTGGGCCGACACCCGCGCCCGCCCGGCCTCGTCCACCGAAGTCGAGCCCATCGACACCTGGGACGAGGTCCAGGAGCAGATCGACGCGGAGGACAGGCGCCGGGTCGCCGCCATCGCCGCCGCCGGCCCGCCCCCGAAGTCGCCCTACTCCTTTGACGAGGAAGAGGACGGCGACGACGATGTAGAGGACGCCCGCGAGATCAACGAGATCACCGCGCGCCTCGCCGCCGACGAGGCGCGCCTCTCGGCCCTGGAGAAGAAGACGGCGACCGGACTCCAGGCCGTCCTGCGGGAGGACCAGAACCTCGACGCTGCCCCGCCGATGGTGCCGAGCGTGCCCGCCCCGAGCCAGCCGCCCGGCGTAGGCATCTTCCCGCCGAAGCCAACGCCGACGCCGGACGGCGGCACCACCGACGGCGGCGCCAGCAGTAACACCAGCGGCAGCAGCACCAGCGGCGGCGACGCCGAATGATGCACAGGGTCAGCGGGAGCCTGCGGGAGGAGCTGGGGGCGATCGAGGCGATCCTCCACGGAGGCAACCTGGGCGTCGCCGCGGCGGACTTCGCCAGCGGCGAGACCCTGCTCCACAACGCCGACTGGACGTTTCCCACGGCGAGCGTGATCAAAGGCCCGATCGTCGCCGCGCTGCACGCCGGGGCGGTCGAGGGAACCCTGTCACTGGACGAGGCGGTGGAGGTGCTTCCGGAGGACGTCGTCGCCGGGTCGGGCGTCCTCGGCAAGCTGACGCCGGGCGTCCGGCTCCCGCTGCGCGACCTCGCGCTGCTCGCCATCATGGTCTCGGACAACACGGCGTCGAACCTGTGCCTGCGGGCGGCGGGCGGACCCGAAGCGGTAAACCGGCGGATGCACGAGGAGTGGGAGATGCCGGGGACCACGATCCACCGCCCCATCAAGTTCGAGCTGACCCCGGACGACCCGCCGCACACCGCGACCGGGACGCCGCAGGACATGATGCGGTTCATGGACGCCGTCGCGAGAGGGACGCTCCACTCGGACGCCGTCTGCGACGGCGTTAAGGAGCTTCTGGCGACCACCATCGACTCGGCGATGCTGCCGCGCTACCTGGAGGTCAACCCGCACGCCGCGGACCTGCGGGTCGCGCGGCCCCACTACACGGTCCTGCACAAGACGGGCGCGGTGAACGGGGTCCGGAACGACGCGGGCATCATCCGCCGCGACACGCCGCCGTTCGGCCACATCGCCATCTGCGTCTACACCAAGGGCGTCAAGGACGCGCGCTGGACCCCGGCGAACGCGGGCTGCGAGGCGGTCTCGCGCGTCGCCCGTCTTCTCGTCCACCGCTTCTGGGAGAAGGGCGACGACCGCGCCCCGACCCCGCCGTCGCCGCCCGGCGCGGACGGAGCGGCGTCCTGAGCCATCGCCTTGACGGCGCGGCCGAGTCGTGTTATCTTATCTTCTGGGAAAGCACTTTGCGAGGCAAAGAATAGATGTACCAGCAGCAAGATCGGCCCGTGTTCCGTGTGGTCACCTCGGCGGGCGAAGCCGAAGAGCATCTGCGGGTCATCCGCCAGGCGATGGAGCGCTCGACCCGGCACTCCACCCTGTCGGGCCTCTCCGGCGTCATCGTCGGGCTGCTGGCGCTGGTCGGGTGCGTGGCGACCCGGCTGGTCATCGGGGGCGCGCCGGACCCCGACTGGAAGTTCGCGTTCGTCGGCCTGTGGACCGGCATCATGGTCCTGTGCTTCGTGACCGACTTCCTCTTCACGAAGCGGCGCGCGGCGCGGGTCGGGAAGACGGCCTTCTCGCCGCTGGGCAAGCACCTGGCGCGGGCCGCCGCCCCGGGCTTCATCGCGGGCGCGGCGATGACCCTCTTCTACGTGCTGAACCCGCAGATGCTCGGCTCGTACCTGTACGGCGTCTGGATGCTCTGCTACGCCGCCTCGCTGCTTTCGGTCGGCATGTTCTCGGTTCGGGAGGTGTCGGTGCTGGGCTGGGCGTTCCTGGCGGCGGGCGCGCTGACGCTGATGATCCCGCCCGGCTTCGTCTTCGGGCCGCGCGCGATGATGGCGCTGACCTTCGGGGGCTTCCACATCGTGTACGGGGCCTGGATGGGTCACCGGTACGGCTGGTAATAGTTGGCAGTTATCGGGTCTGGCAGTCGGGGATAGTGAAGTAGTTAAGAACTAGTCTTAAGAAGCATCCAACGGGTTAGAGATTAGAGATCAGGTAACGCAGAGATGGCAGCGGTACGAAAACTAGACGCGCTCGACGACGTCATCCACCAGAAGGTGCGGTTGGGCGTCATGTCAAGCCTCATGGCCTCCAACGAGGCGGACTTCAACTTCCTGAAGTCCGCGCTCGGGGTATCGGACGGCAACCTTTCCACGCACCTGACGGTGCTGGAGGAGCACGGCTACATCACGGTCACGAAGGAGTTCGTGGGCAAGAAACCCCGGACGACTTACTCGCCCACGCCGCTGGGCCGCCAGGCGTTCGAGGCGTACGTCGAGGCGCTCGAAGCCCTGGTCCGCAGCGACCGCTAGAGACGGGCTTGCCTGCGGCACGAGGGCCGAGATTAACGGCGGACTAAAGCGCACTACATTCCGCCGCCGCCCATGTCCTTGCCGTCGAGGCGGCGCGTCGTGCCGTCGAAGCGCAGGATGAGGACCATCCGGGTGTTGGGCTCCTCCGTCTCCGGGTGCTCTTTCGCCTGCACCACGACCATCGTGCGCCCCTTCGCGTACGTGTTTTGCGGCTCGTCGCTGCTGCCGAGCGCGACCGGCTTGTACCCCAGCGCCAGCATCTTCCGGTCGTAGAAGCTCAGAATGGCGTCGGCTGTGGCCCGGGTGCGGAAACCCACGACCGCGTAGTCCTTCGCCGGAACGAACGCGCGCATCCCCGCCAGAGTTCCCCGCCCGAGCCGGGTCACCTGCTCGTCGAACGCCGCACCGGTGTAGGCGGGAACGTCCTTCAGAGACTTCAGCTCCGCCGCCTGGTCAATGGGCCGGTTCATCTCCCCCACGCACCGGACGCCCGCGACGATCACGGCGATGAGCACGACCGCGGTCAGCAGCGCGCAGCCGAATCCGACCATGCGCAGCGGGGAGCGCGACTTGCTGCGCGCCGCGGCGCTCGCGTCGGGAGCGGGCGGGGTGTAGGGCTTGAACGCGCCGGATTCTCCGGTCGGCATCGGGGTGAGACTCCTTCGGTGTACAGCGTGTTATACCGTCGCGGGCGGGCGGGCTGCAACGGGGCAGGATTCTCCCGCGGCCGGACGGAACCAAAGCGCGGCGAAACCATTGGGCGGGATCGGAGGAGGCTGGGGCCATGACGACGATACCGGTGGCGGGCGCGGAGGAGATCGCGGAGAAGGACCGGCGCGTCCGCGCCTTCCTGGCGGAGCGTGACCTGTTCGGGCTCCTGATCTCGCAGCGGTACCCGTTCGCATGGGCCACGGGCGGGCGGGACAACCA
>DATLHN010000261.1:0-7477 GCA_035539875.1 Armatimonadaceae bacterium | reverse complement strand
CCTCATGGAGACGGCATCACAGCCGATGGAAACGGACGAGGAGACGACCACCCCCGGCGGTGCCGCCCGACCGCGCGTGGGTCCGTACGACCTCCTGCGCGAAGCCGGGCGCGGGGGGATGTCGGTCGTGTACGAGGCGGTGGACCGGCGCAACGGGCGTGTGGTCGCCCTGAAGGTTCTGACGCCCGAACTGCGGCTGGAGCCGCGGGAGCGTGACGAACTGCTGACGCGCGTTCAGCGCGAGGCGAGCATCGTCTCCCTGCTGCGCCACCCGAACATCGTGAACGTCCTCGACGTCGGCAGCGACGGGGGCGACGCGCCGACCCGTCCGCCGGTCCACTACCTGGTGATGGAGTTCCTGGACGGCGAGACTCTGGCGCAGCGGGTGGAGCGGGCCGGTCCGATGGACGCGGACCAGGCGGCGGAGGTGCTGGAGCAGGTCGCGGGCGCGCTGGACGCACTGCACGGCGTGGGGATCGTCCATCGCGACGTCAAGCCCGGCAACATCATGCTCCTGCCGGACGGCACCGCCAAGCTCATGGACTTTGGCATCGCGCGTCACCACGACGATACCATGACGACGCGCGCGGGGGGCATCATCGGCTCGCCCGCGTACATGTCTCCGGAGCAGGCGCTGGGCCGCCCGGCGACGACGCTCTCGGACCTGTGGTCGCTGGCGGCGGTCGTCTATACGCTGCTGGCCGGGCGTCCGCCGTTCCAGGGCGACAACATCCCTTCCGTTCTGTATCAGATCATCCACGAGCGGCCCGCGCCGCTTCCCGGCCTCCCCGCCCCGGCCTGGGCGGTGCTCGACCGCGCCTTTTCGCCGAACCCGCCTCATCGCTTCCTGAGCGCCTCGGAGTTCTCGGAGGCGTTCCGCGAGGCTTTCCAGGAAGAGCCGGACACGGTCGTCGCCGTCGCGCCGCCCGTTGTCGTACCCACGGTGGCGCGCGAGGCGGCGGCGATGCCGCTGACGCTGACACCGCCACCGACGACCGCCCCGGAACGCCGGGCAGGGGCGGGCAGCCCGGCGGCGATCCTGGTCGGTATCGGGGCGCTGGCGGCGGCGGGGGGGCTGCTCGTGTGGACGGCCGCGAGTCGCCCGGTGACGAGCGACGTCGCGCCACAGGTGGCGCAGCAGGCGACGGAACAGCAAGCGCCTCCAGCGGTGCCACAGGAGCAGCCGGAGCAGCGCCCTCCCGCCGCGGCGGCGGAGGAAGAGGTGCTGGCGGCCGACGCCGCCGGGTCGCCCGAGCCGCTTTCGGCCCCGACCGCGACGCCGCGGGCGACGCCCACCCCGACGCCCGCCGCGCCCAGGCCGTCGCCGACGCCCGCGGGACGACTGGTGGTGACCGAGAAGACCGCGCCCGCGCCGCGCCCGACGCCAAAGCCCACGCCGAAGCCGACTCCCCGGCCGAAGCCGCAGCCGCGGCGCACGCCGCCCGCCCCGATCGTCATCACGATACCGCCGCTGGAGGAGCGGACGCCGTCGCCGTCCTCGTCCCTGCCCGGGGCGGGAGAGGTGATGGGAATGCGGGGGGTGTGGCGCGGGAACCACGGAGGGCAGCCCGCGGAGATAGTCATCACCGAAGAGAACGCGGAGGCGGACCGTTTCTCCGGGAAGATGACGGTGCGAACGGCGGCCGGGCCTGTGGTACTCGAAGTGCGGGGCCGGCTCAACGACGAGACGGGCGAGCCGGTCATCACGCTGGAGGAGAGGCGCGTCCTCGACGAACCCGCGCCCCGGTCGTGGGACCTGGGCAAGAACGACGGGCGGCTGCTCGGCGCGGGATCGATGTCGGGCCGGGGGCGTGACCGGCGGGGGCGGGAGTACAGCTGGTACTTCCGCCGCTGAGCGAGAGCGCGAGCGCGAGCGCTCGCTGCCGCCGCTATCGCTTCGGCTGCACGGATTCGAGGGCGCGGGCGGCGATGGCGGCGGGCGCGCCCTTCGCCTCGGGGTCGTCGTCCTTGCCCGCGTTCGTGTAGCGGACGATGCCGTCCGCGCCGAGCGTGAAGACGCGCGGGCACTTGGGCGCGTCGAAGCGGGACGCGGCAACGCCCGGCGTCGTTTCGTCGCGCAGGAGAAGGGTCCTGGCCGCGTCCAGGCCCATCTGCTCGGACAGGGAGCGGATGCCCTCCGCGCTGACCTCGTGGTAGACGATCACGGTGTCGACGCCGTCGAGGAGTCCGCCCCGCTGGAGCCTGGCCCACTCGGTCGCGGTCTCGAAGCAGGCCCCACACCCACAGAAGAAGAACAGGGCGGTCGGCCGCCCCCCGGTCGCGCCGCGCACCGTGCGCTGCCCGCCGGTCAGGTCTGGCAGGGTGAAGGCGGGGATGGTCCTGCCGACCAGCCCGGCGGCCGTGGTCGGCGGGGCCGTTCGCCGGACGCGGGCGCTCACCGGAATCAGCAGGCGTCGCCCGTCGGCGAGGCGCACCGAAACCGTTTCCTTGAGAGGCCCCGCGGGCGCGTCCGGGCCGACCGAGAGGGTCAGGACGCGCTCCTGCGGCGCGCCGACGGCAGGCGGGCCGAGCGTGGCGGTGACGTGCGGCGAGGAGGCGGAGACGGCGAGGTCCTTTACGGCGTCCGCGCTCTCCCCGACCAGCGTGACCGTCTGTCCGCCGCGCGCCGCGTCCCCCGCTTCCACGGAGCCGAGCAGGACGAGCTGCGGGCGCGCGGTCACCGGCCCGGCGATGTTCCCGACGACGAGAAACGCGGAGTTCGAAACGACCGCGGCGGCGGGCGCGGCCGACTCGGGCTTCACCCGGATGCGCGCTTCCAGAGCGCCGAGCGGCGCGCCGGGGGCGAGCGAGACCGTGTAGGTCGTCCGCACCATGCCGGAGGCGGAATCTTGCTCGGGCTTCGCGCCGTCCACGGGGACGGCGCGCAGGGCGTCCGCCGGTTCCGCGACGACCTCGGGGAACTTCTCGGCCGAGGCGAACGCCTCGTCCACCTCGATGACCACCCGTGCGCTCCACGGCTCGCCGGACTCGCGCCGCCCGAGGTTGACCGCGGGCGGGTCGAAGCGCACGGCGGGCAGGACCCGGCCGGTGAGGTTAAGGACCGCCGCCGGTTCTTCCCGCCCCTCCCGGTAGATCGCGATGGCCTTGGCGAAGGGCCCGGCGGGCACCTGGAGGAGGTCGACGTCCAACTTCACCCGCACGCTCTCACCGGGCCGAAGCCGCGCCGCGCCGCCGCCGGATACGGCCGCCTCCCCGTCGGCCCCTTCGATGACGGCGCTCAGGCAGCCGCAGGGCAGGTCGATACGGGACACGACGACGGGGCCGCCGCCACGGTTCTTGAGGGTAAACTCCGCCGTGACGCGGGTCTGGCGGCTCAGCCGCAGCGCGCCGAGGTCGAGGGTCCCCTGCCGCACCGCGCCCCCGTCGGGTATTACCAGGTCCGCGGCAGCGGCGGCAACCGCGTGCCGCGGCGCGGCGGCGCAACATGCCGCGAGGGCAGGCAGCAACAACGCGGCAAGCGGGGCGACGAGGGAGGAACGTCTAAGGCGGCGGTGCATGCCTTCAGATTACCGCATCCACCGTCCGCAAAAAAAGAATCAATAATAAAACAAATGTTTTACACGCGGCCGTCCCCTGCGCCTACAATGTAATGGGGAAGAAATTTCCTCGCGCTTTCTTCACGGCTTCGCCCCTCCGGGGCGGGGTCGCGACGTGTTCTGAACAAGGGGGCCACCTGTTAAAAATTCCGGAAGGATTTTCATTAATCTGCGCGAAAGATATGGCACCTTCCCTATTACAGGCACAACTCTTGCATCCTCATTTGTACGGGGTGCAGTTACAGATGGTTATAGAGAGATCACCTGCTCGTGGCTTTTCGCGGAGCCCGGACGCCCCCGGCGTCCGATCGCATTGACCGACGCGCGCGGCTCAGCGCCCGTTGTCCGTTGGGTTTCAGGTTACACGCAGTCGTGGAATACTGGATCAGCCAGGTCGCTACGCCGGTGATTTAAGCGGCCGGTCGATGTCATTAAGCGGCACAAGACTGCGGGGTTGAACGCGCGGAAGGAGCGTCCATGGCAGTAATGGCGGCTAACAGTGAGCAGAAGTCCGTTCGGAAGGGCGGGGGCGAGGAGTGGAATCCGGAGGGGACGGCGACACCTCTCCCGGAGCAGCGCTCCGACGACCTGCAATCCTACATCAACCGTCTGACTCGCTGCAGCCTGCTCACCTCCGACCAGGAGATTCGCCTCGCCCTGCTCATTGCCGAAGGCGGCAACGAAGGCGCGAAGGCGAAGACCCGGCTCGTCGAGTCGAACATGCGGCTCGTCGTCTCCATCGCCAAGGCTTACCGCTCCTCGGGCATCCCCTTCGAAGACCTCATCCAGGAGGGCGCGATCGGCCTGATGACCGCGGCCGAACGGTTCGACCCGAAGCGCGGCTACCGATTCTCCACCTACGCCACCCAGTGGATCCGACAGGCCATCGGGCGCGCCGTGGACAACAAGGCGAAGTCCATCCGCCTCCCCGCCCACGTCTCCGAGTCGCTCCGCAAGATCGACAAGGCCCGCTCCGAGATCCGTCGCGAGGTCGGCGAGGAGCCCACCACCGACCAGCTCGCCCAGAAGACCGGCATCTCCTCGCGCAAAGTGACGGCGCTTCTGAACACCACGCAGGAGCCGATCTCCCTCGACATGCCCGTCGGCGACGAGGAGAATACCAGCCTGGGCTCCCTGCTCTACGACCGCACCTCTCCGGACCCGCAGGAGGAGTTGGTCGACACCGAGATGCGCGAGGAGATCGACTCGATCCTGGCGACCCTGGACGAGCGCGAGCGCCTGATCATGCGCAAGCGGTTCGGCTTCGACGGCGAAGACACCTACGTCCTCCAGCAGATCGGCGAGGAGCTGAACATCTCCCGCGAGCGCGTCCGCCAGATCGAGGCGCAGGCGCTGCGCAAGCTTCGCTCCGCCGCCCGGAAGCGCCGCCTGCGCGACTACCTCCAGAGCTGAGCGAGCGCAGAGTAGCCGACGCACGTCGTCGGCACCTGGGAACAGATTTTCGCGCCGCACCGGGCGACACGCCCGGCGCGGCGCTTCTTCGTCAGGCCGCCGCTGCCGCTTCGGCGGCGGCGGGGGCGGCAACGGCGGTGCGCCGCACGAGCATCAGGCAGACGTCGTCCTGGAGCTGCGCCCCCGCGTTGAACTCGGTCGCCGTCGCCACTATGCGCTCCCCGATGCGCGCCAGCGCCTGCTCGGCGGTTCCCTGTTCCGCGGGCTCGCGCAGCAGGAGCGCCTCGCGGGCGGCGCGCGCCACGCCTTCCGGCCCGAAAAAGGTGGCGGCTTCGCGACGCGCTTCGGTGAGGCCGTCGGTCGTCATCAGGAAGGTATCGCCGTCCCGTCCCAGCACGAAGTCGGTCGTGGGGTACTCGACCGCATCCAGAATGCCGAGAGGCGGGCCTGCCTCCTCGAAGGTCTCCACGTCCCCGGCGGCCCGCAGCATCAGCGGCGGTTCCATCCCGGCACAGGCGCAGGCGGCACGGCCTGTCGCGGGGTCGGTCACCAGCAGCGCCAGGCAGACGAATCCGGGCTCCCTTTCGCGCGGCTCCAGGCGATACGCCGCGCAGAGCAGCGCGTTCAGGCGGCGCAGGGCCTCGCCCGCCTCCGGGAGACCAGCGGTGACCGTCCCGCGCGTCTGCGGCGGGTGGCACGACATCTCACGCAGGACCGAGCGCAGTGTGAACCGCACCTCGGCGGTCTGCATCGCCGCCGCGAGTCCCTTGCCCGCGACATCTCCCACCACCAGCGCCACGAAGCCCCCGTCCAGGGCGAAGAAGTCGTAGAAGTCGCCTCCGACGCGCGCCTCGTCGGAGGCGGAGCGGTAGATGGTGGCGAGGGCGAGTCCCGGAAAGCGGCGTGCGGCCGGTTCGTCGATCAGCAGCGCGCGCTGGAGCGCCGCCGCGATCCGGTGCTCGTACTCCAGCGCCGCGGCGAGGGACGTCTGGGATCGGACCCGGTCGGTGATGTCGCGCGCGACGGCGAGCACGTACGCCGTCGCCCCCCCGTCGTCCGTCACCTCCGGCACCATCCGCACCTCGTACCAGTGCTGCCGCCCCGTCTCCGGGATCGTGCCGCCGAACTCCTCGGTCGTCTCCCGCCCCATCGCGAAGACACGGTCGAGTGCGCTCCGCAGGCGCTCCCGCACCGTCGGATCGCGGACGACGCTCGCCTCCTCCAGGGTCTTGCCGAGCAGACTCTGCGGCTCCGACTCGAAGAGGCACAGCGCGGCCGGGTTCACGTAGACGAAGCGTCCGGAGCGCTCGAAGCGCGCGATCGGGTCGGGCGAGTGCTCGGCAAGCGCGCGGAACTCCTGCTCGCGCCGGGTCGCCTCCGTCTCCGCCTCGCGGGCGAGCGCCGCCTGGACGGCCGCCTCCCGGCGCGCCCGCGCCTGCCCGTGCGCGATCAGCGAGATCGACAGGCCGACCGCCACGAAGAGCAGGATTTGCACGACCTTGCTGGTGTCCGTCACCACGAGGGCGTTCTCGGGCTCGAAAAGGTGGGCGGTCGCCAGGGCGGCGCTGACGATCGTCGTCACCACCCCGCACCACAGGCCGCCGTACCAGGCGGACAGGGCGACGGCGAGGAAAAACGTGATGAACGGGACTTCGTCGTCGCCTAAGAGCGGGCGCAGCAGCAGGCGCAGCCCCAGCGCCGCCAGCGGCGCGAGGGTAGCGACGGCGTACGCCGCCGCCGCGTTACGGGCCTGAACCTGGGCCGGAGCGCCGCGCAGCAGCAGGGGCCGAATCAAGTCATTCACCTTCCGTAACGTTATTATGACACGAATCAGTCAGGCTTAAACGTGCCGTTGCCGGGCGGTACAATGGCGCTATGTGGCACGCGGCACGCAAGTGGGCGCGCATCTTCGCCGTCTTCGCGCAGGACGCTCTCGCTTACCGCGCCGTCGCGGTGATCTGGATCCTCACGGACACGATCCCCACGCTGGTCATGCCGCTGATCTGGAAGGCGTCCTTCAACGGGCGCGAGACCATCGGCGACTTCACCCCCGGCGAGATGACCGCCTACTACCTGATCGTCCTTGGCGTCACGAACGTCGTGCAGTGCCACCAGATGTGGGAGATAGGCGCGGACATCAAGGAGGGGCGGTTTTCGGCATACCTGCTGCGCCCGTTCTCCTACTGCGCGATGTGCTACCTGGGATTTCTGGCCTGGCGGATCCTGCGCACGATTCTTTTCGTACCCATCTTCGCGGTGGCCGCGTTCCTGTTCCGGGACGCGCTGCGCTGGGAGGACGTCCACGTCGGCGGGCCGTTCCTCCTGGCGCTCGCCGGCGGGCACCTGGTGTCGTTCTTCATCACCTACCCGTTCGGGCTGCTCGCCCTGTACTTCGTGGAGACGCGCTCGCTCTTCAACTTCTGGTACATCCCGCTCATGATCTTCAACGGTCAGGTCGCGCCGCTCGCCCTGTTCCCGGAGGGGATGCGAGCCGTGGCGGAGTGGGT
>DATLHN010000260.1:0-2117 GCA_035539875.1 Armatimonadaceae bacterium | reverse complement strand
CCCGAAGGGCGGCGCGCGCGCCCTTCGCTTCGTGCTGTTCCGCTGCGACACGGAGCGGGGGCGCGGCCTGCGCTTCGGCCCGCCGCGCATCGACGCGGTCGGGCCGCCCCGCCCGCTGTAGGCGCGCCGTTACAGGACCGGGCCGACCCAGTTGCGCGGGAAGAAGTGGGTGAGGAACTGCTCGGCGGCGTAGCGGTCGGTCATGCCCGCGACGTAGTCGAGCACGGCGGCGGCGCGCGCGGCGACCGGCATCTCCCGGGTCGCGCCCGCCCGGGGGACCAGGTCGGGGCGCTCCATGTAGAGGCGGAAAAGCCGCTGGAGCATGTCGCCCGCCTTCGATAGCTCCTCCTTGGCCGTATTACGGCGCGTGTAGACGTTCTCGAAGAGGAAGTCCTTCAGGCGGTTGGTCGCCCCGAGGACCGGCTCGCCCATGGCCACGTGCGGCTGGTCCATCGACGTCTCGATCACGTTCAGCACCATCCGCGTGATCCGCTCCCCGTGCGAGCGGCCCAGCAGGTCCAGGGTCTCGCGCGGCAGGTCCTCGGGCCTCAGCAAGCCCGCCCGCACCGCGTCGTCGATGTCGTGGTTGACGTAGGCGATGCGGTCGCAGATGCGCACCGCCGTCGCCTCCAGCGGCATGGCGGCGTCGGGCGTCGCGGGCGCGCCGGGTAGGTCGGCGCGGCCCTTGCTGTGTCCGCGGATGCCGGCCCGCGTCTCGTGCGTCAGGTTCAGACCTTCGCCGCCCTTTTCCAGAACGTCCACCACCCGCAGCGACTGCTCGTAGTGCCGGAACCGCTCGCCGGGCACGAACTCCTGGAGCACCGCGTCCAGCGCCTCCTCGCCCTCGTGGCCGAACGGCGGGTGCCCGAGGTCGTGCGCCAGCGCGATCGCTTCGGTGAGGTCCTCGTTCAGGCGCAGGGCGCGCGCCACGGTGCGGCTGATCTGGGCGACTTCCAGGGTGTGGGTCAGGCGGGTGCGGTAGTGGTCCTCCTCCGGGTCGAGGAAGACCTGGGTCTTGTGTTTGAGGCGGCGGAACGCCTTGCAGTGGAGCACGCGGTCGCGGTCCCGCTGGAAGGCGGTCCGGACCGGGTCCGGCTCCTCCGCGCGCGCGCGGCCCCGCGAGTCCGCGGCCTTCGCCGCGTATGGGCTTAGCGTCTCGCGCTCCAGTTGCTCCGTCCGCTCCCGAATCGTGTTCATGACGCTCTGTTTGCCTCTCCGCTCTATGATACCCGTGGCGACAGGGCCGTTGTAGATACTGGGGAGAGGCGCGGCGGCGCGGAAATCCCGCCCTTCGTGCGTCAGGCGGGCGCGTGCGGCGGCAGGACAGGAGCAGGCCCGGCGCGAACCTGTTGCGTGCGGGGGATCGTCGGCCATGTTGTCGTCACGACAGGTTTTCGTCAGTCACTCTTCGAAAGATAAGGACGCCGCGGACGCCGTGCGCGCCGCGCTGGAGGCGCGGGGCGTCCGGTGCTGGGTCGCGCCGCGCGACATCCCGCCCGGCTCCGACTGGAGCGAGGCGATCGTCGGCGGCCTGACCGAGTGCGCGGTCACGGTGCTGGTCTTCTCCGAGAACGCGAACGCGTCGGTGCAGGTGCGCCGCGAGGTGCAGTTCTCCTTCGAGAACCGAAAGACCGTCGTGCCGTTCCGCATCGAGGACGTGCGCCCGACGGGCGCGTTCGCCTACTACCTCAACCCCGTCCACTGGCTCAGCGCCTTCCCCCCGCCGCTGGAGCCGCACCTGCCCCCGCTGGTCGAGTTCGTGCGCGGCGTCCTGCTTCAAAACCTCCGGCGCGCTCTGTGGGTCGCCGAGGACGCCGCCAGCGCCGCCGCGCCCGCTTCCGCCCCTGCGTCCACTCCCGCTGCGGCCCCGCCCGAGCCGGGCGGTAACCTGCCCGAGCCGCTCGCGCCGCTGATCGGGCGCGGCGACGACCTGGAGGAGTGGGAGGCGCTGCTGCGCGACCCGGCGACCCGCGCGCTGACCCTGGTTGGCTTCGGCGGCATGGGCAAGAGCCGCTCCGCGCTGGAACTGGCGCGCCGTTGCGGCGGGGGATACCCCGGCGGGGCCTGGTGGGTCGAGCTGGACAGCGCGCGCACCGAGGCCGATCTGCTGGAGCGGG
>DATLHN010000259.1:0-8648 GCA_035539875.1 Armatimonadaceae bacterium | reverse complement strand
ACGGTGAACGTTCCCCACGACGACTCCGCCAGTGCGTTGACGACGACAATGGCAAGAACGGCCATCGAGAGAAGCAGGATGAGGAGGACGGCCACCTGCGCCACGGCTCCGGTGAGCGGTCCCGTCTCGTCACGGGCGATCTTCGCCAGCGAGTCGCCGCGCCGCCGCACGGACGCGAAGAGGATGATGAGGTCGTGCACCGCACCCGCCAGCACGGCCCCGACCAGGATCCAGAGCGCTCCGGGCAGCACGCCGTACTGCGCCGCGAGCACCGGGCCAATGAGCGGGCCGGCGGCGGCGATGGCCGCGAAGTGGTGGCCGAACAGCACGAAGCGGTTGGTCTTGACGTAGTCGCGCCCGTCCGCCATCGTCACTGCCGGGGTGGGACGGGTGTCGTCGAGACGGAGGACCTTCTCCGCGAGAAACGCGCCGTACGTGCGGTAGGCCAGGACGAAAATACAGGCTGCCGCGAGGACCAGAACGACCGAGTTCATGCCGCATCCGACTCCCTTGGGGTTGCTGGCATATTGTAGCGAGGGAACGCCCGGGTTGTCAAAGAGAAGTCGCGTCCGTTATCATGGCGACGATGGCGGAAGAGATACTGGTGTCCGCGGCGATATCCCTGACCGACGTGCTGACCGAGATCGGCGCGCGCTTCGCGTCGGAACCGGGCGGCTGCCGGGTGCGGTTCAACTTCGCCGGATCGGGGGCGCTCGCGCAGCAGATTCTGGCGGGCGCGCCCGCGGACGTCTTCGCCGCCGCGTCCCCGGAGGAGATGGACGACCTGGCGAAGGCGGGAAAGACCGAGCGGGAAAGCCGGGTCGACTTCGCCGCTAACCGCCTCGTCCTCGTCGCGCCCGCCGGCCGCGGAAACGCGAAGGTCGCGTGGAGCGACCTGCCGAAGCTGCGCCGCGTCGCCATCGGCAACCCGGACTCGGTCCCGGCGGGCCGCTACGCGCGCGAGGTGCTGACCGCGCGCGGCGTGTGGAAACCGCTCAAGGGGAAGCTCGTCTTCGCGGAGAACGTCCGTCAAGCGCTCGCCTACGTCGCCAGCGGCGACGCGGACGCCGGTGTGGTCTTCGCGACGGACGCGCGCGCGGCGGGGGCGAGGGTGCGGGTGATGGCGACCGCCGCGCCCGGGTGGGACCACGCCCCGATCGTGTACCCCGCGGCGGTCGTGACGCAGGCGCGGCGGCGGCGCAACCCGGCCGCCGCGCGGCGGTTCGTCGCCTACCTCCGCTCCGCCCGCGCTCGGGCGATTCTCGCGCGGCACGGCTTTTCGCCCGTGGGCAGCGGCGGCGGCAGCGGACCCGCACGATGATTGAGGCATTCCGGCTCTCGCTCCTGGTCGCCGGGACCGCCACTCTGCTCGTCGTGCCCCCCGGTCTCGCCGCGGCGTACCTGCTCTCGACGCGTCGTCGGCTGCCGGGCCGCCTGCTGCTCGACACCGCGCTCTCGCTGCCGCTGGTGCTTCCGCCGACCGTGGTCGGGTTCGCGCTGCTCCAGATACTGGGTCGGGGGACGGCGTTCGGCCGCTGGCTCAACGACGCCGCGGGCGTGCAGCTCCTGTTCACCTGGCCCGGGGCCGCGCTGGCCGCGTCGGTCATGGCGCTGCCGCTGTTCGTGCGCACGGCGACCGCGGCGCTCTCCTCGGTAGACCCCGAACTGCTGGAGGTGGGCCGGACGCTCGGGGCGCGCGGGCCGGACCTGCTGTTCCGGGTGCTGGTGCCGCTGTCGTTCCGCGGGATGCTCGCGGCGCTTACCCTGACGTTCGCCCGCGCGCTCGGGGAGTTCGGCGCGACCCTGATGGTGGCGGGCAGCATCCCCGGCGAGACGCAGACCCTGCCGCTCGCCCTGTACGCCTCCGTACAGGGCGGGCGCACCGACGAAGCCGCCACGATGGCCCTGGCGCTGACGAGCGTCGCCTTCGTCAGTCTCGGCATCGTCGGCCTGACGACCGACTACCTCGCGCGCCGCCGCGGGGAGGAGTGACCCCGCCCGTGACACGCCGCCGATGCCTCCGCGCGTTAGTGCTTCTCGCTGCGCTCGCCGTCGTCCCGACGGCCGCAGGCGCGGACGCGCCGCCGAAGCCGTTCGCCCTCGCGCCCGCGCCGAAGGGATGGGAACTCACGGCGGAGCGGACCCGGTTCGACGCCACCGGCCGATACGCCGAAGCGGTCGCCTTCTGCCGGAAGCTGGAGAAGGCGTCGCCCTACGCGAAGGTGGTCCGGTACGGCACCAGCCCGCAGGGTCGCGAGATGGTCGCGCTGATCCTGAGCAGGGATAAAGCATTCACTCCGGAGGCGGCGCGGCGCGCCGGTAAGCCGGTGGTGGTCCTGAACAACGGCATCCACAGCGGCGAGATCGAGGGCAAGGACGCCGACCTGATCCTGGCACGCGACATCCTGGTGACGAAGGCCCGCGCCTCCCTGCTCGACGGCGTGACCCTCGTGCTGATCCCCGTGTTCAGTGTGGACGCCCACGAGGAGCGGTTCGGCGCGCACAACCGGGTGAACCAGAACGGCCCGCGCGAGATGGGCTGGCGCTCGACCTCCGTGAACCTGAACCTCAACCGCGACTTCGTCAAGGCGGACGCGGGGGAGATGCGCGCGCTGCTCGGCCTGATCCGCGCCTGGGACCCGGACTTCCTGTTCGACAACCACACGACCAACGGGGGCGACTGGCGCTACTCGGTCCTCTTCGACGTCCCGAGCGCGCCGTCCCTTCACCCTGGCGTCGCCGCGTGGGCGATGAAGATGCGCGTGGCCGTAGCCGAGGCCGTGGAAAAGGACGGCTTCCTGACCGCCCCGTACTTCAGCCTGCGCGACCCCGGCAAACCCGAAGGCGGACTCTCGGTGCAGGACTTCGAGCCGCGCTACGCCCACGGCTACATGACGGCCCGGAACCGCCCCTCTATGCTCGTCGAGACGCACATGCTCAAGCCCTACGCGGAGCGCGTCGCCGCCACGTACAGCGTCAATGCCCGTACCCTCGCCTACATCGGGGCGAACGCGAAGCAACTCCTCGACGCGGTCCGCGCCGCCGACAGCACCGCCGCGGCCACGCGGCCGGGCGACCGGTTCGTCCTGACTAGTCAGGCCACCGCGGAGACGCGCCCGTTCCTCTTCCGCGGCCTCGCCTACGCGCCCTTCGAAAGCCCGATCACGGGCGGAGCCGTCCACGCCTGGACGCGCGAGCCGAAGGACACGCCGACCATGATCCGCGACGCGTTCGCTACCGGACTTTCCGTCGCCGCGCCCGCGGCGTACGCGATCCCCCCACAGTACGCGGAGGTGATCGCGCGCCTCGACCTGCACGGACTCCGTTACACCCGCCTCGCGGCCCCGATCACGGACGCGTTCGACACCTACCGGTTCGAGGAGGTAGCGTTCCCGCCCGCGCCGTTCGAGGGGCGGTTCCGGCCCCGCTTCCGCACCGTCCCGATCCGGGAGAGGCGCACCCTCCCCGCGGGAACGGTCCTCGTGTCGGTCGCGCAGCCGCGGGCGAAGCTGCTGCTCCACCTGCTCGAGCCGGACGCGCCCGACTCGCTGCTCTCCTGGGGGTTCTTCAACGGCATCTTCGCGTCGCCGGAGTACGCCGAGGAGTACGCCATGGAGCCGATCGCGCGCCGGATGCTGGCCGCCGACCCGGCGCTTAAGGCGGCCTACGAGGAGCGGCTGAAGGACCCCGCGTTCGCCGCCGACCGCCGCGCGCGACTGGCGTTCTTCTACGAGCGCTCTCCTTACTTCGACGGCCGCAAGGACAAGTACCCGATCGTCCGCCTCACTCTGCAACAGCTTCAAGGCATCCGGCGGCGGTAACCATCGCGCCCGTCCGGTTTCCCGGTAATTCCTTCGGGGCATCTTCCGAGTGGGTCGCCACGGCGGCCCTCAATCCGCCGAGGAGGCCACGGACATGTCCACCACACCGGTAGAACCGAAGGACCCGCGGGACCGGGGACCGAAACCCGAGTACCCGCAGGATAAGATCGCCCCGCCGGGCACCGAAGCCGAGATGACGCCGACCGCCGACCACGGCGAAGACACGTACGTCGGCAGCGGTCAGTTGCGCGACCGGGTCGCCCTCATCACCGGCGGCGACAGCGGGATCGGCCGCGCCGTCGCCATCGCCTTCGCCCGCGAGGGCGCGGACGTCGTCATCTCCTACCTGAGCGAGGAGAAGGACGCGCAGGACACCGCCCGGTTCGTGACCGACGCCGGACGCCGCGCGCTTGCCATCCCCGGCGACATCAGCGACGAGGCGCACTGCCGCCAGCTCGTCCAGCGCACCGTCGACGAGTTCGGCAGGATCGACCTCCTCGTCAACAACGCCGCCTTCCAGCGCACGTACGGCGGCATCGACGAAATCCCGTCCGAGGAGTGGGACTACACCTTCCGGACCAACATCTACGCGATGTTCTACCTGTGCAAGGCCGCCCTGCCGCACATGAAGCCGGGCGCGGCGATCATCAACACGAGTTCCATACAGTCGTACCAGCCTAGTTCGTCCCTGCTCGCGTACGCCACTACCAAGGGGGCGGTGACCAACTTCACCAAGGCGCTCGCGGAGGAGGTCGCGGAGAAGGGCATTCGGGTGAACGCGGTCGCCCCCGGCCCGATCTGGACGCCGCTGATCCCGTCCACCATGCCGGAGGAGAAGGTCAAGAACTTCGGCAAGGATACGCCGCTCGGCCGCGCCGGTCAGCCCGCCGAACTGGCCCCGGTCTACGTGCTGCTGGCCTCGCAGGCCGCCAGCTATATCACCGCGCAGATATACGGCGTCACCGGCGGCAGACCGCTCATATAGGTTGCCGCCAGCCGATGCGTCCGAGTCCACGGGAGATCACTACGGATTGAAAGAAGCAGAGACGGAGGGCGACGCGTCGCTCGGCGGGTTGGAGTACGGCGCACCCGTCGTCCATCAGAACCACGGCGTCGCCCTTTTCCGCGGCCTGGAGACGGTAGCCACCCCCTCCGCCGAGGACGGCGCACCGCCCACCGAGCGGGAGTACCTGGTTCTGGAATACCGGGGCGGGGACAAACTCTACGTCCCCGCCGACCAGGCCGATCGCGTGCGGCCCTTTATCGGGCCGGTGTCGGCCGCGGGCGGCGGCACGCCGGCGCTCGACCGACTGCGCGGTCAGGGCTGGGCGAAGGCGGTCGCCCGCGCCCGGCGCGAGGCCGACGGGGTGGCCGAGGAACTGCTGCGCCTTTACGCCGCCCGCGCGGCCCGCACCGGGCACGCGTACGGGCCAGACACGCCCGAACAGGCGGCGGTGGAGGCGGCGTTCCCGCACGAAGAGACGCCGGACCAGCTCGCGGCCATCGCCGACGTCAAGCGGGACCTGGAAGCGCCGCGCCCGATGGACCGGCTCCTGGTGGGGGACGTGGGCTACGGCAAGACCGAGGTCGCGGTACGCGCCACGTTCAAGGTCGCGCGGGAGGGGAGACAGGTCGCCGTCCTGTGCCCCACGTCGGTGCTGGCCGCGCAGCACTTCCAGACGTTCCAGGAGCGGCTCGGCGGCCGCGGCGTGCGCATCGCGCTACTGTCGCGGTTCGTCGCGCCGGAGGAGCAGCAGGCCGTGCTGGTGCGCCTGGCCGCCGGGGAGGTGGACGTGGCCATCGGCACGCACCGCCTGCTCTCCGAAGACGTCGCCTTCCGCGACCTAGGCTTCGTCGTCGTGGACGAGGAGCAGCGTTTCGGGGTGGCCCACAAGGAGCGGCTGAAGGAGCTGCGCGAGACGGTGGACGTGCTGACGATGACCGCGACGCCGATCCCGCGCACCCTGAGCCTGGCGGCGGCGGGAGTGCTCGACGTGTCGGTGATCTCCGACCCGCCGAAGGGTCGCACGCCCGTCGACACGACCGTACAGCCCTACGACGACGGCCTGGTTCGCGACGCGATCCTGCGGGAGGTGGGGCGCGGCGGTCAGGCGTATTACCTCCACAACCGCGTCGAGAACATCGCGGACGTGGCGGCGTACCTTGAGGGGCTCGCGCCCGCGGCCCGCTTCCGGGTCGCGCACGGGCAGATGGGCGAGGACGAACTGGAAGACGCCGTGGTCGCGTTCTACCAAGGGGAGGCCGACGTGCTGGTGTGTACGACCATCATCGAGACGGGTCTCGACGTGCCCAACGCCAACACGCTCATCGCGGACGACGCCGACCGGCTCGGCCTCGCGCAGCTCTACCAACTCCGGGGGCGCGTCGGCCGCTCGGAGACGCAGGCGTACGCGCTGCTGCTGTTCCGCCGCCCGGAGGCGATCACCCCGGAAGCGGCGGAACGTCTGGAGGCGCTGCGGCGGTTTACCGCGCCGGGCTCGGGCTACCAGATCGCGGAGCGCGACCTGCAGCTGCGCGGGGCCGGGAAACTTCTCGGTCTGGAGCAGAGCGGCGCGTCCGCGGTCGGCGCGGTCGGGTACGAACTGTTCGTTCGCCTGCTCGACCGGGCGCTCGCCGCCCGCCGGGGCGCGAAGCCCGGCCCGGGGACTACGCCGCTTCCCGCGGTAGAGGTGCCCGGCATGGGGCAGGGCCTCCCCGAGGCTTACGTGCCCGATTCCTCGGAGCGATTGGGGCTCTACGCCCGGATCGCGTCGCTGCGCTCCGAAGCCGAGATCGCGTCGCTGCGTGAGGAGTTGATCGCGCGCTACGGCCCGCCGCCGCCTACCACGGAGGCGCTCCTGCGACTGGCACGCATGCGGCTTCGCTGCCGCGAAGCAGGCGTCGCTTCCGTGGCCGCGGACGCCTCGGAAGGGGGTCAGATCGTACTGACCTTTCGTAAAGGGGCGCGCCTTTCCGCCGCGCGCATCGCCGCGCTCCAGCAAGCGTTGGACGCGCGTGGCAGCGACGTCACGCTGTCCGCGGGCCGGGTCGCCGTACGCGTCGCACCGTCCGGGGCTGCCGACGCGGTGGAGGAGGTGGTCGATGCGCTGGCGCGCGCGAGAGCGCGCCGCCGGAAGGAGAAGGCCCAAAGCGCCTGAGCCGACGTGCGGTAAATACGACGCGTGACTTCGTCTTTACCGGACACGGCACCGGCGGCTTGCGGGGAATACCAAAAACGGTGCCGGGCGCGCGAGCGAGGCCCGTCGCCGTCAACGAAACACGAGGTGCAGAAAATGCCGGAGAACACGAGGGACCGTCTGATCCGCTATTTGAACGACGCGTACGCGATGGAGAAGGGCGGCGTTGTCGCGCTGGAGGACATCGGCGAACGCGCCGTGGACCCCGAGGTGCGCCGGGTCGCCCGGCAGCTCGCCATGATCGCCCGGAGTCAGGCGGACCGGGTGGCACAACGAGTGCGGGAGCTCGGCGGAAAGGTCGCTGCCAACAAGGCGGCGGTGAACAGCGTCATGGCGTCGGGAAACCGCCTGACGAACGCCTTCCACGACAAGGCGGACAAGCAGACCCAGGACGTGGGCAAGGCGTACGCCGTGTCCGCGTTCGAGGAGTCGATGTATGTAGCGCTGTGCGAATACGCCGGAGCCATCGGAGACGACGTCACCGCGGAGCTCGGGGCGGCCATTGCCGCCGAGCAGCGGGCGGCGTGCGCCCAGTTGTACGCGCTGGTGCCGCGCCTGGCGGTCGTCCCGGCGGAGAGGGCGACACGGGGAAACGGCGGAGCCGACACGGGCGGGGCTTTGCCGGCCGGCGTGGCGATACCGGCGGTCGTCTTGGGCAGCGCCGCGCTGACATACTTTGGCCTCAATCTGCTCCGAGGCGGCGGCCAGGCGGGACGCGTCCCTGGCGGGGTTACCCGTTTCCGCGCCGTCCCCACGACGACTCCGGTCCGTTCGGGCGGGATGCGGTTGGTACCGGAGGGGAGTGTAACCACCACGGCGCCCTCCGCCGAAGTGAGGATAGAGCGGGAGACGCCCGCCGCCGACGGCGGGTACGGGACCGCTACCACCACGTCCGCGGGCGGCGGCACGGTGGGGGCCTCAGGCGTGGCGCGCACCGAAACGTGAGCCCGCGGCGGGGGCGGCGTGCTCCCGCCCCCGCCGCGGGAACTTCTGCCGCACCGGGCGGCGGCTCAGGTGTCGATCGGCTCGTCGTCATCCTTTCCGGCGCTGACGGCCGCGGCCAGGGACTGGGCCGCGGGCGCGTGCGTGCGGACCCAGTCACAGTCCGGCGCGTGCTCCTGGCTTAAATCCCTCCAGGCCGCCGAGTCGCTCTGCGAGGGCTCGTCTTCGTCCAGGCGGCTAACCTGCCGGTGGCAGGCGGGACATTCTTGCATTCGTGGTAACCCTCCTCGTCGTGTGTATCGACGGTTGTATCAGATGCGGCCGGTGCGCGCGGCGTTTCCCGCCGGTCGGCGGCTGAACTCACCGTGTAGCACCTCGTCTTGACCTACCAGAGGGATACCCGCGCGTGGCCGCGCGCCCCAAGGGATTATCCCTTCCCGCCGTAGTGTTAGCGCCACTACCGCCGCGGGATTGCCCGGGGGAGGCGGCGCGGCTAGAAGGGACGTATAACCAGTTCGTGGAGTTCCTCGGCCAGGCAGGCGCGCTGTTCGCGACGGTCATCGTCCCGGTTCTGCTGATCGTCCTCGGCGGGGCGACCGTGCAGCGCTTCCAGCGGCTGGACATGCAGACCCTGTCGCGTCTTCAGGTGTACCTCTTCGTCCCGGTCTTTCTGTTTTACTATCTGTAC